>CAIOHY010000652.1 GCA_903858205.1 uncultured Cellvibrio sp. | reverse complement strand
GGAAGGGGATAAACACATTGGCAAAGGTCACATTAATTTGTGGCTCTTCTTCGCGCGGTGTTACCATCACCGCAAAAATGCCGAGTAATAAACCAGTGAGTGCCAGCAGCGGCGTAATTTCCGTGGTTAAAAATGCTCGCGCGATGCGACCGGAAATACCGAGTGCGTGTGGTGAGGTATTGTTTGTTTCCATAGGTTACCGCTCCGCAGTGTGCAAATTTTTATAAGCATTTGCAGCGGCGATAGGATCAGCGGCAATTTTTTCACCCGCACTTGCACCAGCGAGGATTGGATAAGTTTGATTGCTGGTGAGCGAGCCCAGATTGAGTTGGCGAAATTCCAGCGTATTTTCTTTTATTACATAAACTCCGCTCACTTCGCCGCGTTTGCTTATCGCGCTCGCCGGAATTAACAAATGTTCCTGCTCTCCGGTGACAAATCCGATTTTCACAAAGGTACCAGGAAATAACTGATGATCACCCTCGGGTAAATTCACCAATATTTTAAACGAGTGGGTTTGTGCATCAGCGCTGGGCGGAATACGCAAATCGCTGCTTTCCAGAATCTTGCCGTCCGCCAAGTAGATAAGCGCTTTTTTATATTTGCGTACCGGGCCGATATGTTGTTGGGGAATATCCACCTGCGCGCGCAATTGCTCCAGCGATAAACCGGTCATTAGCGCTTTTCCTGGAGCAACAGTTTCGCCTACATTGACTGCGCGGCTGACGACGATTCCCGCATAGGGAGCATAGATAGCGGTATAGGCGAGGTTCTGCTCAGCTTCACGCAAATTAGCTTCTGCGGATTTAAACGCGGCATCGCTTTTATCAAAATCCGCTTTCGCAATTAATTTTTTAGCGAGCATTTCCTGCATGCGCGTGAATTGCGCTTGGGCTTCGCTAAATTGGGCTTGAGCACTGGCGGTACGCGCTTTTTGTTCGGTGTCGGTAAAACGAATGATCAAATCGCCTTTGGCAACATAATCGCCCACATCCACGGGAATTTCTACAATTCGACCGGAAGTTTGTGCCGACACAGTGGCTTGATTGATCGCCTCAATCACACCATCGTACTTCACTTCTTGCGCAGTGGTTTGTGGTTGTAGCTGAATACTGGCGAGTTCTGGTATTTTTTTCGGTGCTGCGGGTGCAGAAGATTCTTTGCTGCAGGCGGATAAAACAATAAGGGTACTGCTGAGCAGAGCAATAAATGTTAATTTCATAATAAATCTCAAAAATTAGTGCCCTTGTAGGATGGCTTCGCATGGCAAGCCATCTTGTTGTTTCCCAGATTTTTGTGGCTTGCTTCGCGAAGCCACCCTACGGGTTTAATATCAGTATTAATTTTTACCGCAAGCGCGATTCGCGGGTACGGCTACATCCATCATTTTTGGGTTGGGCAATTTCAGGTTATTCATTAATTCCACATAGGCTGCAACGTCATTTACTTGCAAGCGCGGGTTGTGGGCTTTTTCTTCGCCAATCGTACTGCGCGTCCAACCTTTGTAATCGTGGCCTGGGTAAATCCAGGTGTTCTCTGGCAACATCAATAATTTTCCAAACAGACTGTGGTATTGATCGCGTGCGCTACCGTTTTGAAAATCCGTGCGACCTGTGCCGCGAATCAATAAGGTATCGCCGGTGAATAAGTAGTGTTCGTCACCATCGATAAGTTGAAATGTGTAGGAATCGTCAGTATGACCGGGCGTGTGCAACGCAGTAAGCGTTAATTCGCCTACGGGAATTTTTTCGCCATCGCGCAAGGCGTGGGAAACGCAGGTGGAATTTGCTTCTTCACCGAGTAATGTAGTGCAACCGGTTAAATCCCGCAGTTCGCCAGCGCCGGTAATATGATCAGCGTGGGTGTGAGTATCGAGTGCGTACACGAGCGTGAGATTCAATTCGCGCAGTAACTGAATGTATTGTGGAACTTCAGATTTCACCGTATCAATTAATGCAGCCTTCCGTGTTGTTTCGCAGCCAATGAGATAGGTGTAAGTGGAAGATTCTTGTTCAAATAGTTGCCGGAAAATCATAGGTGCCTCACATAGTTTTTAACCCCCTCCCAGCCTCCCCCTCGCTGAGGGGGAGGAGCTTTTTTGTCCCTCCCCCTTTGTGAAGGGGGAGGTTAGGTGGGGGTTAGTGTGGTCGAAAAAATCATTACCACGGAAACAATCAACAAACTCACCGCAAATAGCTTTTGCAGCAACACATTCGCAATTTTATGGCTGATAGCCTGGCCGATAATCATGCCGCCTACGCCGCCTGCTGCGACGAATAGCAACCATTGCCAATGTTGTGTTTCGCTCAGCAGTAAATGGCTGATAAAACCGGAGCTGCTAATAAGCGCAATAATTAATAGCGATGTACTCACTGCTTGCGCCATAGATACTGCACTGAGTGCTAGCAGCAGTGGCACAATTAAAAATCCGCCGCCGACACCGAATAAACCCGACAACACCCCAACCACTAATCCGCCGATTAATAGCCCGCTCACACAGCGTGGGCGCAATTCAAATTGGCCGGTGGGATTGAGATTGCATAAATGATCAGGACTGGGGACATCAGCAAAATTGCCAGCGCGAACCACGCGTGCGGATGCCGGATTTTTTTGTGCATTTATCCACATGCGCAGCGCGATGATTGCAGCGAGCAAACTGAAACTGCCGATTAACCACAGTTCATTTATCTGCATGCCCAGCCATTTACCCAGTGGGGCGGTGAGTGCGCCGCTTAGCGCCAAAATTAAACCCGGCTTCCACAGTACACTCGGTGTGTTGCGCGAAAATGTATTCCGCAAACTGGCATAAATAGTCGTGACCGCAACTGCACCCAAAGAAATACCAGTGGCATCAGCCATGGACATGCCGCCGAGTAACAGCAGCAGTGGAACGGCAAACACCGAACCACCTGCGCCGGTGAGTCCAAGAATCAAGCCAATTAATAGCCCGATGAATAACAGCATTTATTTGTTCCAAGGCGCTTTCGCGATCAACATTCCCATGGGGCAAATGTCGGTAATGCCAGCGAATGTCAGGCCCGCGCCGACAATGCCGGATAGCGCGTAGAATCCGGGATTCACCCAAGTGCCTAACACAACACCGGTGACGACCAACAAGCCCGCTGCGATACGGATTTGTCGTTCTAGCGGTATAACATTTTTACCTTTTTCGGCGAGTTGAATATTCGATTGTTTAACCGCATTCATTCCGCCTTCGATAATCACCAGCTCTGCATCGACTTTACCTTGCAGTTGTTCTGCCGCCATTTCGGCGCGTCGTCCCGCTTGGCAGAGTAAAAAAATCTGCGCACCGTTTTTACCTTTTGCGGCAATTTCGCGTTGCAGACGCTCTGCCGTTAATTCGTGCAGTGGAATATGCAAGCAATCGGGCAGGCCAGCGGCGTTAACTTCAGCGGCGGTGCGCACATCCAAAATGCACATATCGACGGTTTTATTCGCCATCAAATCAACCGGATGGATACGTTTATGGTTCATAGTTTGTTCTCGCTAAACATTAATCTTGTGGACAATAAATGGATTGCAATACGGCGATAACCTTCGCCGCTTCATCGCCTTCCAACCGATAAAAAACCGTTTGCGCCTCTTTGCGTGTGCTCACTAAACCCGCCTCACGCAAACTGGCCAAATGTTGCGATAGTGCAGATTGGCTCAGCGGTACTTTTTCATTTAACTCCCCGACCGACATCTCGCCGCCCATCAGGGTACAGAGAATCATCAAGCGGTTTTCGTTCGCCAATGCCTTAAGCAGTGCGGCGGCATCCTGTGCGTGTTGTTGCATGTCATCCAGACCGGCGTCTTTAGGGACGGTCATCTTCATTTGCGGTTACCT
>CAIOHY010000651.1 GCA_903858205.1 uncultured Cellvibrio sp. | reverse complement strand
TTGGCGCAATTTAGGTTGGGAGGTATTGTTTTGCTTTGCCAAATAAACGATAAAAATTTTCTGTGGTTTTTTCCGCAAGTTCATGCAGTGGAATTCCGCGCACATCGGCGACAAATTGCGCCACTTCACGTACATATTTTGGTTCGTTAGGCTTGCCGCGATAAGGAATTGGGGCGAGGTACGGAGAATCGGTTTCTACCAACAACCGGTCTATCGGCATATTGCGCACCACATCGCGGATTTGATCGGCAGTTTTAAAAGTGACTATGCCAGAAATCGAAATGTAGTAATTCAAATCCAGCGCGGCTTTCGCCATATCCCAATCTTCAGTAAAACAATGCAATACGCCGCTGTGTTCGAGACTGCCGTGCTCTTTAATTAACGCCAGCGTATCGGCTTTGGCTTCACGGGTATGCACAACAACGGGCAAGCCGATTTGTTTGCCCACGTTTAAATGCAGTGCAAAACTGTCGTGTTGGATATCTTTGCTTTCAGTTTCGTAGTGATAGTCCAAGCCCGTTTCACCCAGTGCCACGACTTTGGGTTGCGATGCCCAGTTAATTAATTGCTCGGCGGTTGCAGCGCCCTCTTTTACATCGCATGGATGAACACCAACAGAGGCAACCACACGGGGATGGGCCTGCGCAATATCAATCACTGTTTGGATATTTTCCAAACTGATACCGATACACAGCATTTGCTGGATACCGCGATGCTGTGCAGCGGCGATGGCAGCGCTCAAGTCGCCGGTGTAAGGGTCGAGCTTGATGCGATCAAGATGGCAGTGGGAGTCAATCAACATGGGCATGTCCAAAAAAGCAGATACAGGATACAAAAACAACAAAGCCAGGCATAACCTGGCTTCGCGGAAACTCAGTGGAGCGAATTCTACATGCGGGAGAAGTTACATGGTATGGGTAGGTTTGTCAGAGTTGAGCATACCAGCTAAATAGGTTTCTATTTTATTGATCGCGGTATTGTCCTGATCGCTAAACTGTACACCGATTCCCGCCGCGCGATTGCCCTGGGCGCCTTTCGGAGTTACCCAAACCACTTTACCGGCGACCGGAATTTTTTCCGGCTCGTCCATCAGGCTCAACAACATAAATACTTCATCGCCCAATTTGTAGCTTTTGTTAGTAGGAATAAACATGCCGCCGTTTTTCACAAAGGGCATATAGGCTGCATAAAGAACAGCTTTATCTTTAATTGTTAGAGAAAGTATGCCGTTACGGGCACCACCGCCAATCGGTTGCATAACAGATCCTGAATTGTTGTTTTGTCAGATCACAGGCTTAATAAGGCCGAAACACTAATAGATTAGCTCACTAGTGTCCAGACGCCATTGCGCGATTCGTGCTCGCGCGCAACAAAGCGCCCCAATCGAGCAATAATTCCTCTAATAACAATTGCTTATTGGGATTCGCGCCACTCAACAATTGCTTTTTGGAGAGCAGGATTTTTTCAATATAGCGATGCAACAGCGGCAGGTTGAGATTGCTCAAGCGATCACGCCACTCAACGGGCGTCTGCTCCATTTGCGCATCGTCACTACCCACTCGCCAGCGCGCAATGCTGTGCAACAAGCTGAGAAACCATTCCATAAAGCCGTGTACATCGCCGCTGTGCCACTGAGCCGCCAACTCTATCGCCGATATTTGCCCCAAGCTCAAGCGCACAAATTGTTGCAGCACTTGCTCGCGCTGCTCCAGTGCGTCGCCCTGCAAGAATGCCAATGCACTCAGCGGCGCACCGCGTGCAGCCACTAGCAACGTCTCGGCTTTGGCATTACTCCCCACCAATAAGGGCGATAGCCAATGCAAAACCTGTTCAGTACGCGGCATGGGAAATTTGCGCAATTGGCAGCGGCTGCGAATGGTAGGCAACACCGCACTTGGGCTATGAGTGACAAGTACTAGCAAGGTGTTCGCTGCTGGTTCTTCAAGCGACTTCAGCAGCGCATTGGCAGAGTTACCATTCATAGCCTCAGCAGGCTCGATAATCACCACTTTGTAACCGCCCTGTTGTGCGGTTTTGCTGAGCGATTCCGTCAGGTCACGCACCTGATCCACTTTGATCGCTTTGCCCTCCTCCTCCGGTTCAAGCCAAACCAGATCAGGATGGGTTTGCGATTTATTCAATTCGCACCCACGACACTTGCCACAAGGTGTTCCTTCAATCGGCGCCTGGCATAACAACAGTTGCGCCAGCGCATCAGCTAAATGACGCTTACCGATTCCCTTGGGGCCCGCAATCATCATTGCGTGCGGCAGTTTTTTTGCCACTATCTGCTGGGTCAACTGCTGCCATTCACCAAGCTGCCAGGGGTAAGGATGAAGGGGAAAATCGCTCATGAACTACTCGATTAGATCGCACTGAATAAAAGATTGGGCAAGCTTAGCAAATTTGCGATAATCCGCGCCCGCTTAATTCAGCTTCAGGCACGCCGATGAACGATTCCCAGCTCGACATTTTGTACCTCGACGAGGATTTGCTCATCGCCAACAAACCCGCAGGCCTGCTCTGCGTACCTGGTAAGGGACCGGAAAAACAGGATTGTCTTTCTAATCGCGCGCTCAAATTTAACCCCAACGCCCGCATTGTTCACCGGCTCGACCAAGGCACATCCGGCATTGTGATGTTCCCGCTCAATTATCTGACGCTGAAAAATCTCACTCATATGTTTGAAGCCCGCGCGATCCACAAGCGTTACGTCGCCGTTGTCGATGGTTTAGTGGCTGACGATGAAGGTGAAATCAAACTGCCACTCATTTGCGACTGGCCCAATCGCCCGCTTCAAAAAGTCTGTTTTGAAAGCGGCAAAGCGGCGCATACACGCTATCGGGTACTGGAAAGGGATTTGCAAAAGAAGGTAACACGCGTACTGCTGGAACCCGTCAGCGGCCGCACCCACCAACTGCGCGTCCACATGCTGAGCCTCGGCCACCCCATGTTGGGTGATGGACTCTACGCGCCGGAAAATGTACTCGCCAAAGCGCCACGCCTATTGTTACATGCACAAGAACTCTGGCTGAATCACCCGATTACCGGCGTTGAAGTGCGCGTACAAGCAGCGCCGGATTTTTAACCAATCAAACGCGTCAACACCTGATCGATTTCAGTCTGAACCTCGTCGAGCGTTTTACCAGCGTCAACCAAGGCATAACGACTGGGCGCAGATTCTGCCCGCTGGCGATAAGCCGCTCGCACTCGCTCAAAGAACACCACCGCCTCGCTTTCAAAGCGATCCAACTCACCGCGTTGGCGCGCGCGATTCAACCCCAGTTCGACATCAATATCGAGAATCAGGGTTAAGTCTGGACGCAAATCGCCCTGCACCAACTGTTCGAGCTGCTCGATAGTGGCTTTACTCAAGCCGCGCCCTCCGCCCTG
>CAIOHY010000650.1 GCA_903858205.1 uncultured Cellvibrio sp. | reverse complement strand
CGATTTAATTCCGCAATGCGAATTTTTGCACCCTGTAACGCAATACCTTGCTCAGTGGCTTTAATCTGCCCTTCAATGCGGCCGTCGGCCAGAGTGCTTCCCGCAAGACCAGTAACAACAACAGCAATCGCGGTCTTAACAAAATTTCTATTTCTACTTTTGGATAGCAATACAGTTTTTTTCACAGCGGGTTCCCCGGATTTTTTACAAGACTAACAATATTGAAAAGTGAAAATGCTTTAGACGACGCCAAACTAGGGGGAATAAATGACACTTCTGTGAAGCGCGGGCTCTGCAGCCGACAAATAGGGTGAGCTGATTTGCCTCCTTTACTTCACCGTGATGATTTTCCGCACACACGCACTTCACGCAGCGCAAATTCATACAACTGTCATATTGATCTGTTATCGGTGCAGCACTTTTTCGATCGTTTGCGAGTGCCTATGTTGAAATACCATAAATGGAAATTGTTTTTTGTTGCTATGGGCGCAAATCTGGTGCTCATCGCCAGCCTTGCGGTGGCTGATGTAAAACCATTCGCGGAGATTAATTGGCTGGATGTCATCAGCGAAGGAGGCGCAGCGACACTGGCATTAATTTGGTTGGGTTTGATTTTACATAGCCGCCCCGCTGGACGAGTTACGCAATACCTGAGCATGGGATTGAGTGGAATATTTTTAGCCGGCTTTCAGGACTTTCTTGATGAATTTATTCGTTTCCCAGCCACGGCGCACTGGGATCATTGGATAGAGTCAGGCTGCATGCCGATTGGTTTGGTGCTACTCACACTGGGCATTTATCACTGGCACAAGGAACAACTCCGTATTAACGAACAACTGCGCAAACGCGAACGATTATTTCGCGAGCATCGCAGTCTGGATTTCACGACCAACTTGAGCGGTGCTGATTACTTGCGCAAACAGTTAGCGCAAGCGCTCAATGAACATCGCGAGTCAAGTAATACCTTGGCGTTATTGTTTATTGATGTCGATAATTTCAATCACATCAATCGCCGTTACGGGCATCAACAGGGCGACCACTTGCTGCAATCCTTGAGTGAATTAATTCTGTTAAGTATTCGTCGCAATGATTTATTGTGCCGCTATGCAGGCGATAGATTCGCGCTAATACTGCCCAACACCGGCCGTGTTGTGGCAGAAAAAATATCCAGCGAAATCTCATTACTGGTGCAGCATTTTGCGTACAAAACCTTTACACAAGATGAGAGCCTGTATTACTCCGTGAGCATAGGCACAGCGCTCACCTGCAACGATAATATCGCCCAGGATACCGCCGAGAAACTGATCGAACGTGCCAATCTCGCATTGCTAAAAGCGAAGGAAGTGCATCGTACCGCCGTGCAACAGGCAGCCTGATCAAGATCATGGATACGCTCACTATTGCGATGAATAGCAGCGAAGCGCACTATCGGCCTCAGCCCTATGGCGAAATCGATACTCAATTTATCCCTGCTCATCAATGGCCACTCGCTCTCATCGAATTGGCATTAAGTCGCGGTATAGAAGAGCACAAGTTATTGCGCGGCACAGGTATTTTTCGCGAAGATATAGGCACACACTGTTTTCAGCTAACGCCACAACAATGCTTTCAACTCATCAGCAATCTACAAAAATATTTTTACAATCATGAGCTGGGCTTTCTATTAGGTCACGAGCTGTTTACGCCGCGCCATACGCCAGCGACGATTGCGCTCAATAGCGCAGAGAACCTTCACGCCGTGTTAGATATACTCGTTGATCATCAGGCACAAATAATGCCGCTACTAGACGCGCGCTGCCGGTATGAGCAAGAGTATTTGGTAATTTATTGGCAGGATGCTTATGGTGCAGACGCGAACATGGTTTTCCTGTTGGAAATGATGTGCACCGCTCTCAATTCGCTCACCCGCTCGCACTGCACTGAACCTCTTCCGTGGCAATTTCATTTTACACACAACAAACCAAGCTACATCGAACAATACGATGTTCATCTCGGTAATCGCGTACACTTTTCCAGCCATATGAATGCGATGTCAGTTGCGCGCGATTACTTATATAGCCCATGGAAAAGTTGCACTGCTGATTCCCTTCTTTTCCGGAATTCCGTAGCAGATCCAACATCCACAGCATTCACATTTCAACGCGGTTTTTTAGCCGAAACTTATACTTATTTGCAAAACAATATACAACGCAACCCTAACCTCGAACAAACCGCAGCTGACTTTGGTATGAGTAGCGCCAGCTTCAAACGCAAGTTAAAAAAACACCACAGCCATTTTCAAGCACAATATGATCTTGCGCGCCGCGACTTAGCGATTATGTGGCTAAACCAAAAGGGAGCGACCAACGAACAAGTCGCAAAAAAACTGCACTTCTATGATGTCGCCAACCTGCGCCGCGCGTTCAAAAAATGGACCGGCAAGCTCCCGCACGCGATGGATGAATTAGGCTAGAGGATTTCTGCCTGCGACAAAGCCAATGCGTAAAGCCTTTCTCTCTACGACACTAATCGAGTATCCTTCAGGTATTAGTGAACAAACAAAACAGGAAGGTCAATTATGAAAACTGTACTCATCACCGGTGCCAATCGGGGCATAGGCTTGGCTCTATGCAAGACCTATCTCACACAAGGCTGGAACGTGATCGGCCTGTGCCGCACGGCGTCGCCTGAGTTAACCGAATCGGGCGCGCGGGTGATCGCCGGAGTGGATGTGATGGATGCGCAAGCACTCGCGCAACTCGCAGACACATTGGAAGGTAAATCGATTGATTTGCTGATCAATAATGCGGGCATTTTTCTGCATGAACAATTGGGCGATATTGATTACAACTCCATCCAGCAACAATTCCTCATCAACGCCGAAGCGCCCTTGCGCGTGACCGAGGCGCTGCTCGGCAATTTAAATGCGGGCGCAAAAATCGCATTCATTACCAGCCGTATGGGTTCGATTGCGGATAACAGCTCCGGCGGTTATTACGGGTACCGCATGTCCAAAGCGGCACTCAATGCTGCGGCCATGTCACTCACGCGGGATTTAAAACCGCGCGGTATCGCCGTGGCGATACTGCACCCGGGCTATGTGCAAACTGCGATGGTGAATTTTGGCGGCGATATTTCTGCAGAGGAATCTGCCCAACGCCTGAGCCAGCGTATCGCCGGATTAACGCTGGAAAACAGCGGCACTTTCTGGCATTCGAATGGCGGGCCATTACCCTGGTAAATAGGCCTGGTAAAGCTGCGTTAAAGCCCCCGTTTTTCTGCATTTATCACCTTGCACGGCTCACGCCATGAGCCGCGCTTGCGCTACACTGATCACTACTGCGTTTGTCGCCAGCGCCATCGCACCATCATTATGATCAGCTCACAGGAAACCCTATGCAACAACTCCGTTGGGGCGTGCTCAGCACTGCCAAAATCGGCCGTGAAAAAGTCATTCCCGCACTGCAAAAATCCGCTCACAATCAAGTCCTCGCGATTTGCTCGCGCGATGCACAAAGTGCACGCCGGATAGCAGATGAATTACAGATTGAACGCGCCTACGGCACCTATGAGGAATTGCTGGCTGACTCGGATATCGACGCGATTTACAACCCGCTACCCAATCACCTGCATGTAGACTGGTCGATCAAGGCGTTGCAAGCGGGCAAACATGTTCTTTGCGAAAAACCACTCGGATTAAATACGGCTGATGCGCAGCGTTTGGTTGATGCCGCACAGGCTCATCCGCACCTGAAAGTGATGGAAGCCTTTATGTATCGCTTTCATCCGCAATGGCAGTTGGCAAAACAACTGGTTGATGAAGGCCGCATCGGAAAACTCCACGCGGTGCATTCGCATTTTTCTTACAACAACCGCGAGGCGGATAACATTCGCAATAAACCTGAATGGGGCGGTGGCGCCTTGCTGGATATCGGCTGCTACTCCATTTCGCTTTCGCGTTGGTTATTCAACGAAGAACCGACACAAGTGCTCGGCCAGATCACACCCATGCCCGGCCAGGATGTAGATTGCCTTACCTCAGCCATTATGGAATTTTCTGCGGGCAGCGCGAGTTTTACTGCCGCCACCAAAATTGAACCCATTCAATATGCAGAGGCCATTGGCGATGAAGGCAGCCTCTACCTTGAGCGCCCCTTTTACAACGATAGCAACGAGCCGGTGCAGCGCCTACGCGTAACCCGCAACCGCGTGCAAGAAGTGATTGAAGTTCCTGACCGCAATCATTACGGCGCTATGGCCGATGCGTTTGCGCTCAGCATTTTCAACAACAGCCAAGTACCCACACCGCTGGCTGATGCCATCGCCAATATGCGTGCGATTGATGCCATCTTTAAAAGTGCTGCCGAGCGCAAATGGATAACACTCTAGAAAAAACACAGTCGCGAATAGCAATAACAAATGCTAACGCCTTGTTAATTTTGTATCGCTTTTGGAGAGAATGCGTGTCAGATTTTTTAAGTAAATTATTTTTCCTGCCCTATCTGCTGATCTTATGCCTGCTAACGACTAGCGGGTTTGTATTGGCGGATGATAGTAAAGCGGATTCTAAAAAAATCGAGCGCATCGCCCCCGCGTTAAAAACGCTGGCGCGCAGCGTTAAACCGGATGACAAGAGCGAAGCGCAGGTTATCTTGCGCAAAACCCAAGTGCATATCGACGAGCAATTGATGAGCCACGCCACTTCCTATGTGGCGGTGTACATTAACAGCGATGAAGCCGTGCGCGACTACAGCCAGATCAGCGTGAGCTTTAACAGTTTTTATGAAGACATAGCACTGGAATTCGCCAATGTGCGCACGCCCGACGGCAAGATGGATAGCATCAAAGCAGACGCCACCCAAATCCAAAGCCCGACCGACGAAAATTTTTATCACGACCGCAAAGAATTATTATTTTCGCTGCCGAATGTGCGCAAAGGTTCAATTATCGAATTTCAGTATCGCTATACCGATACTAAAAAAATGGTGCCCAACCAATGGTTCGACAGTTTTAGCTTTCACTGGTGGGAAGATCGCGCTGCCGGGCAAGGTTCGCGTGCTGATGCGATTGTGACGAGCGAATTACACATCACTGCACCAGCAAATATCAATCTGGTCAGTAGCGATACAAGCCGTTATCAAATTAATGAGCAGCGTAGCACCAAGGGCACGCAGCAGACGATCACTTGGACAGGAAAAAATCTCGCCAAAATTGAATTGCAAAGCGCCATGACGCGCGAGCACAACTACGCGCCCTACTTGCGCGTATCCACCACCGCGAAATGGAATGATGTTGCACGCTGGGCCGATAATTTGATTGAGCCGCATTTGGTAAGCGATGCCAAACTCGATGAATTAATTGCCGAGATTAAAAAAACCGCACTCACACCGGAAGCAAAAACCAAAGCCGTCTATCGCGCAATACAGGATCGCGTGCGCTATGTGTTTGCGCACGTGGGGCGCGGCGGTTATGAACCTCACGATGCATTTGAAGTACTTAAAAATGGCTACGGCGATTGCAAAGACCAAACGGTATTAGCGGTGATGTTATTGCGCAAACTGGGTATAGCTGCTGATCCGGCATTGATTGTTACACGTGGGCGTGGCATTCCGGATATGCAAGTACCAGGAGTGAGCTTTGACCATATGATTGTGCATATCCCCGCACAAAATGGTTTGCAAGAAATCTGGATGGACACGACGGGCGAAACCAGTTTGTATCCGGGATTTTCGGTGGGCATAGAAGGCCAGCCCGCACTGATCGTGAATAAAGATACCCAAGTGATTAGCGTGCTCCCCTCGCTACCTGCCAAAGACCATTTTGCGGAATTGGAATTGGTGTTTGATAAATTTTCCGGGCGCGATGCGCAAGCCAGTTTCAAATTGCAATTCGGCGGTTTGTATGAGCAGCGCCTGCGCAGCATGTGGCAGTATTCAAGCGAACGCGATAAATATTTCCGCGAATTGATCGGCCAGATTTACAACTCGGCTGAAGTCACCGAACTCACCGCGAGCAATGCCGATAATTTGTGGCAACCTTTTACTATCAGTGGTCGATTTACTTTTACTAATGTCTGGGGCGGAGACAAAGACCCCATCAATTACAGCTTCAGCATTACCCAAGTCACCAATTTATTTGCCGATCTACGCAATCTGCACAAAACCCAAGATCGCAAGCAACCCTATGTAGTAGATCCGGGTTACAACCTGCGTTCGCGCGTGGTGTTTACCAGCCCTGATCGCGATCACCATTTGCGTTTAAAAACCCAGGGCGAAAATATCGATAACGCCTATTACACCCTGATCCAAACCGGCAAGCAGGAAAACAATCGCTACGTCATCACGCAGGATCTCACTGTAAAAGCGGTAAACGTTGCATTGAAAAACTATGATGATTTCTATCAAAAAACCAACGAGCTGAACGAATCCAATGATTGGACACTCAGTTATGAATACGATAAAACGACCGCAGAATTAACCGCACTGGAGAGCAATGGAAAGAACGATGTAGCAAGCTTAATTGCTCTAACCAAACTGCACATTAAAAACGGCGCCTATGAAAAATCCCTTGCGACTGCTCAGCAAGCGGTAAAAGCAGCGCCCAAAAAAGCGGAAGCCTATTATGTGCTGGGATTGGCTCAAGGTTACAACCAGCTGCTGCCAGAATCGGATGCCTCATTTAAAAAAGCCGAAGCCCTAGGCTACAAACTCTGAGGCTGATGCAATGATGTTATTCCACCACGCAAAATCAAATCACCCTCAGCTGCAACGCCAGCAGCTACTCGGCGCAGGAGTGTTAACTGCAATTTTGCTACTGATTAGCGGCTGCAGCCAACAGCCGCATAGCAAGCAGGTAGCCATAACCAGCTCCGCCGTTGCAGGCACCAGCGCATCAACAGAAATTGCTGCATTAGAAGCAGAAGTAGAAAAAACGCCCAACAATGCCGAGCTGCACTATAAACTCGGCCTTGCTTATATTGTTGATGCAGAAAAAACCAAATCTCTTCGCAGCCGTGAATTGGCAATCAAAAATTTCCGTCAGGTATTGAAACTGGTACCCGGCAACCCCGCCACACTCAAACTGCTCTACAACATTTATTACGAGGATATTGTTGCGGGTGATGAAAAAGCTTTTGCAAAAGCCAGCAGTATTTTTAGCCAGCTGTCAGCAGCACCTCAAACAGAAGTCAACGCACCTTCACTAGGTGTGTTTCTACACAAGTATCTCGCACAAAAAAAATCCGGCAAAAAAAACCTCCCCGAACTCTATAGCGCGCTGCTCGCTGCCATTCACGAACAACCCGCTAACGACAAAGCCTACATTCAGCTCGCCAAAATGTATCGCGAGGAAAATTATTTTCCACTTGCACTCGCCACGTTAAAACTCGGCGCAGAAGAAGTTACGCACTCAAGCGCATTATATGAGGCCATCGCCAACACCTATGAAGCGCGGGCAGAAGCCAGCGGTTGCAGTTACGACGCAACAACCTATCTGAGCGACGCAATTCATTTTTATCAACAGGCGGTGCCACTAACACCAGAAAGCGCTGAACTTCACTACGCATTGGCACGCCTGTATCTTGATAAAAATCTGTACCAACTTGCGCTGCATGAATCCAGTATTTTGGTCGAGCTGGAACCCACGGCGGAAAACATTGCCTTTAGCGCACAAAACTATTCCATCATCGGGAACGAACCAAAGGCGCAGCAACTACTTGAACAAGCAAAAGCTCAAGGCCTTTCCGCCAGTGATGCTAGCTTTCACGAAATTTATATGAATTCAGGCGAATGGATGAAAGCGGCCTTGAGTTTTACTGACTATTTACAAGCCCAAAAAAGTATCAGCGTTTATGATGCAATCAAAGCAGATATCATTGGGCAACAAACCGATCTGGATTTCTCCGCGCTTATTAAAAAGAAACAACTGGCTTTTAACAGCGAATGGGAAGCCGCTGTTTATGCATTTTGGACTGACAAGTTAACGCGCACTCAATTTCAGCAAGCAGCAAAAAATCGCTGCGAGCGCACCGAGTACTTTTTTTATTCCGGTTATCGCGATTATCGCGCCGGAAAATTAGCCGCCGCCAAACAAAACTTTTCGGCCGCACTGCAACAAAACACTTACCGTTTTATTGAGCGGCCACTAGCGCGCCATTTTTTAGTCACCTTGAAATCAAGATAACCAACCGGTGCGCGGTTGACGCAGAAGCAATTTATTCATTTATTCGCAGGTATCTGCTATGCAAACGCAAAATGCTACTCCCCGGATTGTTGTCGTCGGCGGCGGCGCTGGTGGTCTCGAATTAGCCACCAAACTGGGCGACAAACTCGGCCGTAAAAACAAAGCCGAAATCACACTGATCGACCGCAACACCACGCATTTATGGAAACCCTTGCTGCACGAAATCGCCGTTGGCACCATGGATGAAGATGTAGATGCAGTGAGCTATCGCGGTCATGCTAACGCACACCATTTTTTCTTTCGCGTCGGCAGCATGATCGACCTTGATCGCGAAAAACGCGAAGTGGTTTTAGCGCCCATGCAAGATGAAGACGGCGTGGAATTTTTACCCTCTACACGCATTGCGTATGATTATTTAATCCTTGCGCTCGGCTCAATCTCCAATGACTTTAATACACCCGGCATTAAAGAAAACTGCATCTTTCTCGACAGCCCTGCACAGGCACACAAATTTCACAATAAATTACTCAACCGCTTTCTGCGCATTCAACGTTTAACCGGTGCGGGAGATTATGTTCGCATTGCGATTGTTGGCGCAGGCGCGACCGGTGTTGAACTTTCAGCCGAGTTACATCACGCCGTACATGAAATTCACAACTATGGTTTTAATGCAATATCGAATGACCATTTGAAAGTGACCATTGTAGAAGCAGGCCCGAGAATTTTGCCTGCACTGCCCGAACGCATTTCCGGTGCTGCACACAGCGAGCTGATTAAAATTGGGGTTGATATAAAACTCAACACCATGATCACCTCTGCCACCAAAGAAGGTTTACATACAAAAGACGGACAATTAATTGAAGCGGATTTAATGGTCTGGGCGGCCGGGATTAAAGTACCGGATTTTATGGCTAACCTAGCGGGCCTCGAAAGCAATCGCATTAATCAATTGCATGTCAATGAATTTTTGCAAACCACGCGCGACGCCACTATTTTTGCAATCGGTGACTGCGCTCAATTTACCAATCCAGATGGCACCCGCGTACCACCACGCGCGCAATCTGCACACCAAATGGCGAGCGCCTGTTACACCAACATTGTTGCACTGCTCAACAACAAACCACTCAAAGCCTACAAATACACCGACTACGGTTCACTCGTTTCACTCGCAAGTTATTCCACCGTCGGCAACCTGATGGGCAATCTCAGCAGCGGCAGCGTCTTTATCGAAGGCCGCCTCGCACGTTTGGTTTACGTTTCACTGTATCGCATGCATCAAATTGCCATTCACGGTTTTATCAAAACTGGATTGGTGATGCTGGGAGGCAGATTGAATAAATGGTTGAGACCGCGGTTGAAGTTGCATTGATTTAAAAATATCTCAATCGCACCTTTCCCCATTGCTGCCCCTTCTGATCTTGAATATTATAGCGCCGCCATGTGGCATTTATAATTTTTCAGGAGCAACAATGAAAAAGGTATTATTTTCAAGTCTCATCGCGTTAACGGCAGCAACTAACGTTTACGCGCAAGATCAACTTGATAACGAAGGTTTTTATGTGGGTGGTGGTCTCGTATCCCTTAACATTCCTGATGTAAGCGAACCTAAAAACTATTTCCTGCAAGCGGGCTACGCTTTTGGAAATGGCTTTTCTGCTGAAGCGGCTTACTCAGACAGTTACAGCGATGGCACTGAAACCGCATTCGATGTTGACGTAGACACATCCGCCTCAACTAAAGCAATTTATGCAGCCTATCGCTCAACTGGCCCATTTTACTTGAAAGCAAAATTGGGTTATTTGGATGCTGAATTTACCGCATCTGCGAGCGGCTTCTCCGTTTCTGCGTCTGAATCAGATACATCTTACGGTGTTGGCGCAGGTTACGCTTTTGGCGCTGGATCAGTAGAGCTTGAATACACTACAACTGGCGACAAAGTAGATTGGGATTTAATTACGCTTGGCTACAAGCACCAATTCTAATGTGACTGAAAAGGGCATGCTCAAAAGAGCATGTCCTTTTGCGCTAAGCCTCCCTCGCGCCCGGCTTCGCCTTAATGCTCTTCAATATGGAAGTTAACCCATGTCCTACCCCACCCTAAGCGATTTAATTAATCATTTGTTCGGCACGAACTTCCAGTTTCCCATTGCAATGTTCGGTACATTTGTTGCATTGGCGATTATCACTGCCGCATGGCTTGGCAAAAAAGAAGTGATGCGATTTGAACAACGCGGATTACTTCCAACTGCAGTTATGTCGGGTAACAAACGCATTGCTACGCATTTGTTAGTCTCCGACCTTGCAATGGTCGGCGCGATTTTTGGTGTGATAGGCGCACGCATTTTTCATCTGCTCGAATACCCACACGAATTTATGCAAAATCCACTCGTAATGACTTTTGCACGCGAAGGTTTTTCATTTTTTGGTGGACTTTTTTTAGGTGCGTTTGCCGGAGCAGTATTTTTAAAGAAACGCGCTATACCCATTATTCCCATGCTGGATGCCTTAGCTCCTTCGCTTGTTTTAGGCTACGGCATTGGCCGCTTGGGCTGTCAGGTCTCAGGCGATGGCGACTGGGGCACAGCTGCGAACATGGCCATCAAACCTAACTGGTTACCCGATTGGTTCTGGGCACAAACTTATGAGAATAATGCAGTAGGTACGATCATCACCGCCCCCGGCGTTTATCCAACACCAATCTATGAAGCGCTGGCCGCATTTTTAATTTTTGTGTTTCTATGGAGCATCCGCAAAACCCATTACAAAACCGGCTTTCTTTTTTCTGTTTATCTTTTACTGAGCGGATTTGAACGCTTACTAATAGAAAAAATCCGCATCAACAGCGAATATCACTTATGGGGAATAAGTTTTACGCAAGCGGAGTTTATTTCTACGGTGTTAATTATTGCGGGAGTTGTAGGGATAGTAAAAACCACCCATGCGAAGGTTTTAACTAAAATTGTGTTTTCGGTAGCGGCTGCTGGTTTGCTATCGGCTTGTGCGCGGCTTTAAAGTCGAAAAATCCATAGCATTTTCCTGTAGAGGTTTAAAACCGGTGAAACCAAAATCAAACACTTTATTTCATTTCACAAAAAGCGCAGAAACCCTAAAGCAGATTTTAAAAAACGGCTTTTGGCCGAAATTTTGTCTTGAAGACGTATCTTGGTTAGGCTATGAAAAGTTCGATTTTATAGCATATCCAATGGTTTGTTTTTGTGAGATACCTTTATCGAGAATTTCT
>CAIOHY010000649.1 GCA_903858205.1 uncultured Cellvibrio sp. | reverse complement strand
TCAGCGAGCGGGCTAAATCCATATCAGAGGAGGAGATACAGAGGAGACAGCTCAAGTATCTTGCGCCTTGCAATATAAGGCAAATTTTAATTTAAGATAGCAGAAATAAAAAATTCGAATAATACAAACTGCCTGATTCGTCTCTCCATCTGATTCTTGTGTTGATCAAAAACATTTTACGCGGTGCTTTTATTGTTATTGAAAGCAAATCATCGATGAAAATATTTCTAAAAAGAACTATTTCCATCGTAATAAAACGATATTTCTATTAATTTTTACCGAGGCTATGCATATTTGCCCGTATAATTTCCACACAGATACAAATTGACGTGTGCAGAGACGATTTTCTGCAGCAGAAATCCGATCAGCACATGCTCTAAATGAGACTTAGTGTCGATTTGTAAAAATTTTACTGAAAACCCAGGAGGCACTGTTGGCAGATTCTAATCAAAGTGGATGTCTGACGGTTGGTGAAGGCGTCGTTTTGAACGGTACTTTCGTTGTTCCGGATATTGCCTCCATCTCGGGAAGCATTGAAGGTGAAATAACCGCGCGCGAATTAATTGTTGCCAGTTCTGGCGTCATCAAGGGTAAAGTAACCGCTGATATTATTGATTTGCGTGGAGAGATTCACGATACTTTGACGGCGAAGAAGTCGTTGTTCATTCGCTCAACCGGCAAAGCGCTGGGTTCGGTGCAATATGCCGAAATCGAAATCGAAAAAGGCGGCGATCTTCAGGGCGCACTTCAAAAAATTAATGGTGACTCTAACTCGACACCGTCCTCTTTTGTTTAATCTGAGTTCAGGGCATTAGCGTGTTCAACAAGCGAAGAAGAGACGAGCGGGAAAACATGGCCTCCACTAACGAGACAATTCAGCCTGTCAGTGAACCTGTAGTGACAGAAGTTGACACTGCAGCGACAGAGATGGAGTACGCGCAAGCGTCAAATGGTAACGGCGCTGTAAAGTCGGCTAACGGTAACCTCAAACCCTCTATTATTAGCGAGGGTTTTGAGTTTATTGGTGAGATCAGATCGAGTGGTTACCTGACGATCGACGGTACTGTGCGCGGCACATTGGCGCTGCATTCGATTCAGATTGGCGTCTCCGGTGTGCTGGATGGTAACGTCACCTGCGACACAATGAACGTCAAGGGTAATTTCTCTGGGGCGCTTGATTGTCGTGACCTAACGATCGGTAGTCGCGCTGTGGTAGATGGCAAGGTGAGTTTCAAGAGCATTACCATCCAACGCGGTGGTGTGGTCAAGGGCGAGCTCAAGAAAAAAGCCTGATCGGTTTTCGATCAGGCTTTTCTGTTTGAATCAGGCTCACAAGCTGCGTAAAGCAGCTTTTATTTTTTCTCTTGCGCCATCTTGATGACTGTTTGTGCATCTGTCGTGCTGCTTGAATTGTTTTGTGCTTGAATGACCAAGCCGAGTAATTTGGCGCCGTGCTCCACGCCGATGGTGCCGTAGGTAATATCTCCTCGTACTTCCGAATCTTTATGAAACTCTGCGCGCTCTGTGGCGTAGATATTGCCCTCTATTTTTCCAGCTACCATTACCCTGTGCGCGGTGATGTCGCCCGACACTTCGCCAGATCGTCCAATAGCAACCGTGACTTTCTTGTCTTTGGCAGTTTCAATATTGCCGATGACTTTGCCGTCAATTCGCACGCTGTCGAGCAGCACGAGACGGCCATAAATCTCGGTTGTGGCGCCAATCAGCGTGTCAAATTTCTCCTGAGTCGGGAGCAGCTTATTTTGTTTCATTTTGCGGAACATTTGACTCTCTCCATGCATCGGCGCGCAGTGCCACAATATAACCTGAACTGTTTCTAGCCGGTTTTTTCTTTTGGATATTACGGGGGCATGCCCGCGCTATGAGTGGAACAGGGAGCACCGAGGCTCCGAGAAGAATCAGCTATTACTGATTGGCAGAACCAACACCGGATTGAGTACTCGGCCGAAGCGGAATACTTCGTAATGCAAATGCGGGCCGGTCGATCGGCCGGTGCTGCCCACTTCACCAATCCGCTGACCCCGTTTGACCTTTTGATCTTCAACAGCGAGTCGCTTACTCATATGCGCATAACGCGTCACGAAACCTTCGGCGTGGGTAACCTCGATGATATTGCCGTAGGTGTCTTCCCAGCCAGAGCGGGTGACGATACCATCCGCGGTAGCCAAAATTGGCGATCCTATGGGGGCAGTGAAATCGAGACCTTCATGGCGGGCCAGCGTGCCGGTGAAGGGATCATTGCGCATCCCAAAGCCGCTGCTCATCTGGAAATCACCCCCTACCGGCACACCGGTAGGAAGTGTTTGTAACCACACCAGTTGCTGGGACCAGTCCTGCCGCAGTCCCGTGACGACTTTTTGAAATTGACCAAACTCGTCGACGGCTTCATCGAGACTCGTTGTGAGCGGATGATGCGCGTTGCCTGCCTGTCTGTTTGCAGTAACAAAAGGACCGCCTTTACCATCTTCCGTTGCACTACGCTTTTCTCGCAGCCCGTTCGGAGTCGCAATTTCCATAAAGCGATTTTTGAGCGCCTGAAGCTGACGAATATCTTGGGACGTCGCGTCAAGAACGCCTTGTAACTTGACCAGCCGCTCCCGATACACCGATTCCATGCGCTGCTGTTCGGCTTCCGTTGTGACGCCTCCCAAGCTACGGGCGAGCTCCGGATGGGCTTCGATGGCGATTTTGAACCCCACCAAATAGACTAGAAAACCGGTAATGACCAAGGCGAGCGCAAGCACGCTAGTGCTGATAAGCACTTTGCGGGCGGTAATAGAAATTGTATGCACCTTGCCCGTCGGCCCGGAGACCCACATTAATTGCATCGTGCGCTCTTTACTTTGAGGGAATGTTTCATGAGAACAAAATTTCTCTACAGGGCTGAATTATAAGTTCATTTGATGGATTTGCACCAAAAAACACTGTTGCCATAAAGAACTTGGCAATAATGAAATGTTCTGCTTCTTGCAAAGCCGCAGGATTATTGCGGTGTTCTTGTTATGCCTTGATGTGCTGGCATTCTGGTGAAAATAAGAAGTTCATCGGTGTTGCAAGCGACGCATTCAGCGCGATCCTGAAGCCGCCACGGCGGCGTGAAAAAATAATGCTTTTTTATTATATTTAATCAAATTTGCCTGTTAGGCTTTGGTCACCTAATATACAAAAAATAAATGCATGTTAATTAACTTGCTTAACTTGCAAGATATTTTAAAAAAGAGCGATTTTCGTGGTGCGCCTTAATTTAGACAGGTGCGGCCGGGTGGGGAAAATCGGCGCCTATTTTCATTTAATTTGATTGGACGACGCGATGAGCGAGCGAGTAGAAATCCCCGAAGGAAAAATTAAGGCCTCGGACCTGTTCGTCAAGGCGCTGGAAAATGAAGGGGTAGAGTTTATCTTTGCTGTGCCCGGCGAAGAAAACTTGGATCTACTTGATTCCTTGCGTTCGTCTTCAATCCGGTTGGTATTAACCCGTCATGAGCAAGGCGCCGCTTTCATGGCAGCCACCTACGGTCGACTAACCGGTAAAGTTGGGGTCTGCATGGCCACTCTCGGGCCTGGCGCCACCAATTTTGCAACGCCGGCGGCGTATGCCCATCTCGGTGCCTTTCCGCTGTTGATGATTACTGGCCAAAAGCCGATAAAAAAATCGAAGCAAGGCCAATTTCAGATTATTGATGTGGTTGGATTATTTCGACCGATTTGCAAGTTATCCAAGCAAATTGTGAACGGCAACACCATTCCGTCGATTATCAGGGAAGCTTTTCGTATCGCAGAAGAAGAGCGCCCTGGTGCTGTGCTGCTTGAACTGCCTGAAGATATCGCAGCCGAAGCTTGTGATGCACCGATTATCCCGCCGCATCCGCGCTTCTACGCTGTCGCAAGTGACCCCGTTATTTCGCGTGTGGCCGAGCTGATTTTAAAAGCAAAGTTTCCTCTAATACTCGTTGGGGCTGGCGCCAACCGAAAGCACGTGCGACCCGCTTTATCGGATTTTATTCACAAGCTGAATATCCCATTTTTTACGACGCAAATGGGGAAGGGCGTAGTGGATGAGAGATCGGCGCTATTTCTCGGCACCGCCGCCTTATCGGATGATGATTATCTGCACAAATATATTCACCATGCCGACCTGATTATTAATATTGGACATGACGTGGTTGAGAAGCCGCCGTTTTTCATGGAGGCGGATGGCCAGACGGTCGTGCACATTAATTACAAAGCAGCACAAGTGGATCAGGTTTATTTTCCGCAAGTGGAAGTGATCGGTGATTTGGAATTATCCATTTCTAAGCTGACCGAATCCT
>CAIOHY010000648.1 GCA_903858205.1 uncultured Cellvibrio sp. | reverse complement strand
CTGGGGCGTGCGGCAGGTTATTTACCGCAGACTTTCTGGACAGATTCGAAGAATATGTTTGCCGTCCACCTTTTTAAATTGCCCCCAAATCTGGCGGCCCCATAAGGTTCGATCGTTTCGGCTACCGCCAACACACTCCCACTTGCAACTGATCATTGACGGGTTACGCGCTAAAGCAGCGGGGATCTGGCTCTTTCAACTAGTAAACTCATTCGCCGCCGACCGCAATCACGATCGGTTTGATGTTCAGCGCATCATCTAGCGCGACGATCATCAAATAGCGGTAGAGGACTACTACGAAAACGTAGATTTATTCGCCCGATATACCGACTTGCAGAGGGATTCAAACATCATCGGTGGGTAGCTTCGAGATCAAAAGGCCGTATGACCATCGTCGCCTACCGCTCTAAAACTCAACTATTGGCGGAACATTGCCTCAATTTAAGTGATTGCATTGAGAGGCCTTGATTAACAATAAGGCACATATTTTTAGAACGAATGTTAAACTAGGTAACTGACTAGAATTCGAATTGATTATGGAAAAAAAATATATCATCAATCTGCTAATTCTCAGTGGTAACTCGCTGACAGCGATCGGTTGCCTTGGCTTGGCGCTTACTTTGAGCGGTCTGATCCAGGCAGAGTTTTTTGCAATTGGAATTTCGTCGGGAGTGCGAGTAATTGGGTCGGTGGCGGTAGCTGGTTGTCTGTTGAGTGCTATCGGCTATGGCGTCATCGAGGATTTTGAAAGGTAATAGCTCTTACATTAAGAGGGTTAAATGATGTTTAGAAAATCAGATTATTTTATTCTGTTGGCAGTGATGATTTCTTTTTTTATCACTGCGTATTTGTGGTTCGTGATGCAAGACCGCGAGCAGGCTATATTCACGGCGATTTGGGTTCCCTCCATTTTTTGCTTCGGAATTTATTTTAAGTTGGCTGCATTGCTACAGGGGAAAAAGTGATGGCCATTGATCTCCTTACCTGTGGGATTTTTGTTTTTGTAATGTTGCTTATCGGCTTGGGTCTGACGGTGATCGAATTTCGTAAAATGAAGTAACATTTTGCCGTTATTCTCGGGATTACGTCCGGTGCTGTTACCGAATCATTACCGACTGCGTCGAAGCGAATAGTGATACAAATTCTCTTTGGCCAAAATGTATTCCCTTTCTAATCTCGCCATTGTCGGCGCTGGTATCGCGGGCCTTGCCTGCGCCACCAAACTTCAAGAGGCTGGCCTCAAAGTCAGACTGTTCGAAAAAAGTGGCGGGGTTTCCGGCCGCATGAGCACCCGGCGCGGTAGCGGTTGGCAGTGTGACCATGGCGCGCAATACTTCACCGCTCGGCACCCTGATTTTCGTGCAGAAGTGGCGCGCTGGCAGCGGGCTGGCGTGGCTGGACTGTGGAATCCCAGGCTGCAGGTGTTTGGGGATGTATCGTTACGTGCCCCAGACCAGGCGCTGGAACGTTTTGTCGGCACCCCAAGCATGACGGAACCCGCGCGCCTGCTTGCCGACGCGCTGCCATTAACTTTCCATGCGACCATCCAGCAACTACAACGTCAGCCTGATGGCTG
>CAIOHY010000647.1 GCA_903858205.1 uncultured Cellvibrio sp. | reverse complement strand
TATGCCCTACAGCAACGAAGAGATGCAAAACGCGTTTGAAGAGATCAATACCCGTATGCAAGCCAAAGAAGCTGACAAGCACAAGGCATTGGCGGGCGCTGGTGAAGCTTTCCTGGCGGAGAATGCGAAAAAAGCCGGCATCACTGTGACGGCGTCCGGTTTGCAGTATGAAGTGATCACTCAGGGTACCGGTGCAATTCCGACGGCAACCTCTAAAGTAAAAACCCATTACCACGGCACCTTGATTGACGGCACTGTGTTTGACAGTTCAGTCAAACGCGGCCAGCCAATTGATTTCCCAGTCAATGGCGTTATCGCCGGTTGGACCGAGGCTCTGCAATTGATGCCCGTTGGTTCAAAATGGCGTTTGTATGTGCCGCACAATCTTGCCTACGGTGAGCGCGGTGCAGGTGCAAGCATTGCGCCTTTCTCAACGCTGATTTTTGATGTTGAGTTGATTGATATTGTTGGATAACTACTTTATCTAACCATTCACCTCCAGCATGGATTCCGGGATCTTCTCTGAGACACGCCGTGAATCCATCCTTGGAGGCTCATCTTCGACATCCATGTCTCAGACGGTCTCAGAGAAGATCCCGGAACCCCTGCTTAATCATGTCCGTCCGGCAATTCTTTCCCCCTAAATAAAAACCTTTTCTGTTGTTGGATTTTTCATGTGGTTTAAAAATTTACGTTTGTATCGCCTCACCGAGCAGTGGACTATTTCTGCAGACGAGTTAAATGAAAAGCTCGCCGAATTTTGTTTTAACCCCTGCGGCAGCTTGGACCCGATGCGTTACGGTTTTGAATTTCCGCTCGGGCGCCACGGCAGTGAATTTGTCCATGTAACCAACGGCTACATTATGATTTGCGCTAAAAAGCAGGAAAAAATCCTGCCCGGTGGCGTGATCAAAGAACAGCTGGAAGAAAAAGTGCTGGCACTGAGCGAGGCTGAATCCCGCCCGATTGGCCGCAAAGAGCGCGATACCTTAAAAGACGAGATTATTTTCTCGCTGCTACCGCGCGCCTTTACTCGCTCATCATTGGATTACGCCTATATCGCCCCCCAAGAAAAGATGATTGTGGTGAACGCGTCCTCCGCTAAACGGGCAGAAGATTTATTGAGTAAACTGCGTGAAGCGCTCGGCAGTTTGCGCTGCTTGCCCATCGCCCCAAAAAATATTCCCACCCAAGTCATGACCCATTGGCTGCGCGAAAGCCAAGCGCCGCATCAATTTGAATTGGGTGAAGAAGTGGAGCTGCAAGCGGCTAAAGATGGGCGCGTTATTCGTTGCAAAAAACAGGATTTGACGGCGAGTGAAATTCGCAACCATTTAGAAAGTGGCATGCACGTAAGCAAAATTGCGCTGGTGTGGAAAGAGGCGATCAGTTGCGTGATTGACGATCAAGTCGCGGTCAAGCGACTTAAATTTGAAGATTCCATCAGCGATAAAGCCAACGAACGTAATCCGGAAAGCAAAGCCGAACAATTTGATGCCGACTTTGCGATTATGGCACTTGAACTCAAGAACTTTATTCAGGCACTATTGGCCGCTTTTGGCGGTGAAGCTGATTCACAGCTGGACAACTAGCTCCATACAACACCCGCTTAAGGCAGCCTTAAGCAAGACTTGTTAATTTCCCAAGGGAGTGGGGCTTCGCCAGAAGCCCGTTAAAAATAATCACTGCCCCTTGCGGACAATAATAATGAAATTCTTTTCTACCCTTACCCAACACCAGGTCACGCTTGCCTTAAGCCTCTATATTGGCGTCATTCTTAATAGCGTCTGCCTTGTGCGCAATGGTGTGGCGGGCGGCTGGCTACCAGCAATTTCTGCCTTATTGTCGGCGGTCGCACTCTTCGCGTTTTGCTATTTATTGCTCGGTTTTTTTAGTCTATTCGGCAAACATATCTATAAAACGCTTTCGAGCTTCACCCTGCTTGCGTCAGCAGCCGCAAGTTATTACATGACATTTTTTAATGTCGTGATTGGTTACGGCGTCATAGTTTCAACACTCACGCTGGATACGGATTTAAACAGTGAGGCTCTGGGGCACGAATTTTTTCTGTGGTTCACGCTGATGGGCTTGGCACCCTGCATCTGGTTATGGCTCGTCAAATTAACCCATACCACCTACAGCAAACCTTGGGCTGGCGTGAGTGTATTCGCCAAAGGCTTGATACCTGTCCTGGGCACACTGCTGGTGTTGAATTTCAGCATCAAAACCATTGTCAAACTTACCGAAGACCAAGCACGCAAAAACAACCAATATACGGCGAGTGTTGGGGGCGTTATCGCCCACTCTTATTTGCCCACGAATTGGATTGCCAGCCTTGCGATTTACGCGCATCAACTCAGTAAAGAAGATGCAACCGCCAAGCAGCTTTTTGACCCAAGCAAACATTTCACTTATCAACCAACCCCTGCAATTGACGACCTATTTGTGGTGTTTGTGATTGGTGAAACCACGCGCTGGGATCATATGGGGCTATTGGGTTACGAGCGCGATACAACACCTCTGCTTGCGCAGGAACCCAATGTGATCGCGCTGCGCGGCACCTCATGCGATACCGCTACAAAACTGTCATTACGCTGTATGTTTGTGCGCGAAAATGGTACTGAAGACAATGCACAACGCACGCTTAAGGAACGCAATGTATTTGCCGTGCTGCGCAAACTGGGGTTCACCTCGGAATTATTCGGGATGCAAAGCGAGGCTTGGTTTTATTCGAGTCTGGACGCAAACAGTTATGAAATACGCGAAATAATTGCGTCGGAATATGCCAACAGCAAACGTCCGATTGACGATATGTTACTGGTCGATCAGATGGAAAAATCCATCAAGAAATATCCGCAAGGGAAACATCTGGTCGTACTGCATACCAAGGGTTCGCATCACCTCTATAGTCAGCGTTATACGCGCGAGTTCGCGCGCTTTACCCCTGAATGCATGGACATAGACGACACATGCACCAGACAACAACTCGTCAACTCCTTTGATAATTCCATTCTGTATATTGATCACATGTTAAAAAATGTGTTCGATAAACTGCGCGACAAAAATGCACTGGTGTTTTATGTTCCCGACCATGGTGAATCCATTGATGAGAACAACCACTTCCATGCCACGCCTAAAGAGATGGCACCACCCGAGCAATTTCGTGTGCCGTTTATCGTCTGGGCATCCGATAAATTTATCGCACAACCGCAACATCAATCCTTGTTTGCCAATTTGAAAAAACGCGAAGAAATGGATTTTAATCCCCATCACGAACAAATTTTCGATAGCCTGCTCGGCTGTATGGGTTACTCGTCGCCCGACGGTGGCATCAACACGCAAAATAATTGGTGCAGTGATAATCCAAAATCAATGGCCTTCGACAACCACGCGCCGCGCCTCATCCAGTGTTAAATAAAAACGCAGCACGCCTTTAATCGGTTTGATATTGGCGTGTACGAGGGTGCTGAGCGGCTGCTTGGGAATATCCGTCAGAATTAATTCCGTTTTATTTTTTTCGCACTGAATAATGAGTTTTTCCAGTGCGGATAAACCACCCGCATCCAGCAGTGAGACTTCTTTTAACGAAAGAATAATATGCTGTTGGCCAGAACAGCGCGTCGCAAGTTCACCAAAGACACGATCAGCCGCTGCAAAAAATAATGGCCCGCTAATACTGAATGCGCGCCAATGTTCCGGCAAGGGCGAGTCGCTCTGCGCAGTCACATCATCCACATGGGTCATGGCCGCAATTTCTTTCATAAACAACAGCGCAGCCAACACAATTCCCGCAGTAATCGCAATCACCATATCGAATAGCACGGTTAACGCAAAACAAGTGATAAACACCCAAATATCGCCGCGTGGTGCCGTTTTAATTAAATGCACCGCCTTATGCGCTTCACTCATTCCCCAGGCGACCATCACTAAGAGCGCTGCCATTGCAGGCATCGGCAAATACGCGAGTAGCGGCGCGAGTGCAACCAACCCAAGCAATACCACCAGCGCATGAATCATGCCCGCCACTGGCGATTCTGCACCGGCTTTAATACTTGCCGCTGAACGCGCAAGCGCTGCGGTTGCGGTGATGCCACCGAAAAATGGCGTGATCATATTCGCGATGCCCTGCCCTAATAATTCGCTATTGGCACTGTGGCGTTTGCCGGACATTCCATCCAACACCACCGCACACAATAAAGATTCAATTGCACCGAGCATCGCGATTGCAAACGCAGCGGCGAGCAAATCCTGCAGCACGCGCAGATTCCATTGAATCGCTTCACCATTTGCGCCGGCCTGCAACCAGGGCCATTCAAAGTGTGGCAATTGCGGAGGAATACCAAAGCCGGTTGTGCCATCAGCCAACGTATAAGAAAAACGCGAGCCAATCGTATCGACTGAAAATCCGGATTGATTAAATACCAACGCGACCAGAGTGCCGACAACAAGCGCAGGCAAATGCGGCGGGACAGGCAATTTTAATAACGGCCACAACAACATGATCGCAAGTGTCGCGGCGGCGACAACAAAACTCGGCCAATAAAAATCGGGCAGGTTTTGCATTAACAGCCGGAGTTTTTCCAAATAATGTTCAGGCATTGAATCGAATTGCAAACCGAAAAAATCTTTGATTTGCAATGTCGCAATCACTACTGCAATACCAGCGGTAAAACCCAGCGTGACGGCTTCAGGAATATATTCAATCAAACGCCCCAACCGCAGCAGTGCCATGACCACTAAAATGCCACCCGCCATCACACTGGCAACCAACAATCCGCCTAGTCCATATTTTTGTGCGATGGGGTAAAGGATGACGACAAAAGCGGCGGTAGGCCCGGAGATACTAAAGCGCGAGCCGCCCAGAAGCGGAATTAAAAAACCGGCGATGATAGCGGTGTACAACCCGTATTGCGGCGGCACACCGCTGGCAATAGCCAATGCCATGGCCAAGGGAATAGCAATTATTCCAACCGTGATGCCGGCTAATAAATCGCGGGTAAAACGGGGGGCACCGTAAGGCTCCGTAAAACACGCTTCACGTAATGCATGCGCAATTCGCAGGGAAAACAAATGGGCGCGATGGGGCATACACACCTCAGGAGGAGTCACACTAGAGCCTAATATCAAGCAGTATCCGCACCAGATATCACATTAACGACAAAATACAGCAATCCGATCCAAAGGCGGCGCATTCAAAGTATAGCGGGCTATAATGCCTCCCTTTTTTCCAATCGCTTACTTTGACTTGAGAGACGCAAACATGAACCTGATGTATCGCAGCATGATTGGTGTGCTCTGCGCACTGACCATCGCCTGTAGTAAAACGCCGGAGCTGTCAAAAATTGAAGGTTTTGCGCAGGGCACTACCTATCACCTCACCTTTGAGTTGCCTGCTGATTCCAAGGTGGAATTATCGTCCATTGAGAAGGCGGTAAACGATGAGTTTGCGCGCATGGATAAATCGCTCTCTAACTACCGCGATGATTCAGTGATCGAAGCGTTTAATGCGAATCAGACGACTGATGTGGTCGCCGTCGAAGCAGAGTTGGTTGCGCTGGTGGAAGAGGCGCGCAAAGTGCATCGCGCCAGTAACGGCTGTTACGATCTCACCATAAAACCCTTGTTCGACTTGTGGGGGTTTAAAAAAGATAAATTCAGCCCGCCGAGCGATGCCGACCTTGCACAGACCATGGTACTCATCGGATTGGATAATCTGGAGACAGTTGATGCAACTCATCTACGCAAGCAGATTCCTAATTTGCGGATTGATGTCTCGTCCATTGGCCAGGGCTACGCCGTGAGCCGGATCGCAAAAATACTGGAGCAACTGAATGTCACAAACTATTTGGTCGAGATTGGCGGCGAGTTAAAAATCAGCGGCAAAAAACCCGGCGGCGAGCCTTGGAAGATTGCACTGGAAAAACCCCTGCCGAATGAGCGCAAGATGCACAAGATTGTCAGCTTTGATACCGGCGAACCCTTGTCATTGATGGCCTCTGGCACCTATCGCCACTACTTTGACAGCAACGGCAAACGCTACAGCCATATTCTGGATGCACGCACCGGTAAGCCGGTCGACCACAGCACGGTTTCCGTCGCGATTTTGCATCAGGACCCAACCATCGCCGACGCCTGGTCTACTGCGCTGCTGTGCCTTGGCAGTAAAGAGGGTCTTAAGGTCGCCAACGACAATCATCTCGCGGTGCTGTTTATCGACCAACAGGGCGATGAATTGATCGAATCAAAAAGTAACGCCATGGCCGACATGAAGGATGCGAGCTTTACGAACCCTTGAGGAGGGGGCGCATTACCCTTAGTGCGCCCTCATGCGTCTCAAGTAACTCTTTAAGGTCATGCGACCCAGTGCCACTTTTGTTGCTGTGTGGTATCTACACAGCAAGGGTAACGTCAAAAAATCATCAACCCATTGAAAAATATTATTATTTTTAAAATCCCTTCTCACTAATCAATCACACCGGTTTCATTTATCGCTTTTTCGTTGAATGAGACGACAACAAAAGTAGTGACTGCTAGCATAAAAAATGTGAACGCAGTCTCGGTAGTGCACCCTTCTCCCACTCCCTGCCTGCAGTCACGGTTAACGACATTCCCTGTTAATAACGACATAAGGCACCGGGGTATTTTATGAAAAGGCTATCAATCAATCGCAAGACGCTGTCCTGGAGCGGTTTGGCTCTGCTAGCGTCGGTTATCTGCGCCGCAGGATTTACATCCACCGTTTCAGCACAAACCATGAATTCCAGCACCGCCGCCTCAGCGAGTAGCGTGACCGGCATTTCCCAGACGGGTGCAGCCACCGCACAATTGCAGGTCAACACAACACACTGGGCCGATGCGCACTACATCATCAACGGTGGTGGCCAGCTGAATGTGGCTATGTCGCTTCAGGATGGCCGCAGGGTCGTGAATCTGTCGAATTTACCCGCTGGCGCAACTATCCAGTACCGGTTTACCTACTTTAACGGCAGCTTCGCCGTGGATTCCCAGTGGGCAAGTTTCACGCTGGGAAGCCTGCCCTCCAGCTCTTCTGCCCGCTCGGCGATCAGCTCCTCTACACCCAGTTCAGCTGCACCATCCAGCTCCTTAGCACCATCAAGCTCTTTAGCACCATCCAGCTCATTGGCATCATCCAGCTCATTGGCCCCGTCAAGCTCTCTGGCTCCATCAAGCAAAAGCGCAAGCTCAACGAGTTCGATCGCGAG
>CAIOHY010000646.1 GCA_903858205.1 uncultured Cellvibrio sp. | reverse complement strand
TTTATCGCCTGAGCTGTCGTTAACCTCAGTGCCTTCAGTTCGCTTCGCTGGTCAGTTCGCTTCGCTGGTCGGATGCTTCGCTTGACTTGCCACTCCCCGCGCCTTACCTTGCGCGCCCGAGGTGTCTGATGGGTGCGCAAGTACCAGGATCAGAGTCAATGGGAAGTCGGTGCGTATTTGCCAATAGTGAATAAAGGCGATGCAATCCCGACACTGCCCCCGCAACGGTAAATGCTGCTCGCAGCATGAGTCCGATACCAGCCTCAAATCCGGAGCATTTGCTCCTTTTGTTCACGATGTCGCGGAGGGCAACATCGGTGGAAATCTTCGTGTTGTGGGCTGCGCTCACGCCGCTTTTTCCGCTTTCCCTCCCTCATCCCATTTAGGATTGAGGAATCATATGTCCAGTAAATTAACTACCCAGTCACGCGGGTTTTTACTCAGCGGCCTTAGTGCTGCGATTATCTCTATCATCGCCCCAGTAACGTTTGCGGCGCAGAAAAAACTTGAAACGGTTTATGTAAGCGCAACACGCAGTGAAACAGCGCAGATGCCGGTTGCAACGCAAATTAAAGTCATCACCGAAGAAGACATTCGTATAAGCGGCGCGAAGTTATTATCTGAAGTGTTGCGCACGCAAGCGGGAATCCAACTCACCGATTCCGACGGTAGCGGCGCACGCAATGTGACTGCGTCTATGCGCGGTCTATCGGGCGCCAATAATGTGTTGGTACTAGTTGATGGACGCAAATTAAATAACCCGTCACTCGCTGCCCCCGCGTTAAATACCGTTTCATTAAAAGATGTAGAGCGCATTGAAATTGTGCAGGGTAGTGCGGGTGTACTCTACGGTGATCAGGCCGTCGGCGGTGTTATCAATATTATTACTCGGCGCGCATCGGCGGGTGAAACCAATGGCTCAGTGAGCGCAACGAGCGGCACCGACAATCTGGAAGATTACACCGCTAGTGTTCGCCAAGGTTTTGCAAATGGCTTGAGTTACAGCGTATCGGCGCAAAAGCGCAATGCAGATAATTATCGCGATAACAATCAATCGGCCTATGAAAACCTATTGGGTAATTTGCGTTACGATTTTGAAAAAGGGTTTGTGTTTGTTGAAGGGCAAACCGTTGATGATGATTTGCGTCTACCTGGTAGCATTAGTAATGCACAGGCATCGCTCGACCCACGCGTGACCTATTCACCGAATAATTACGGCAATCAAAATACCGATTTAAAACGTGTCGGGACTGGGGTTGATATCACGGGGAGTTGGCAATTTTTAGCAGAATATGCTGATCGTGATGAGGATAGCATTGCATTTTATGATGATTATTATCAGCCAGATGGTTATTTTCCTTGGTTGTCTGAAAGCAATATGCGCGTAAAAAATATCACACCGCGTGTTGTGGGTAACATCAAAGCGGCGAATGGCTTTGCAATTGTAACGTTGGGTTATGACGGTGTGGAAGCCGATTACACAACTAAAGATGGTTACACCAATATTGCACAGGATATCGATGGCTTCTATGGCCAAGTAGTATATCCATTAACCAGCAAATTAAATCTTTCTGTTGGTGCACGTCACTCCTCTGTAGAGGATGAAGATATTGCAAAGAAAAAAACTCATGACGATGATCTCAATGCGGGCGAGTTGGGTTTAAATTACCAAATTGATGAGCAATGGCGAGTATTTGCCCGTTACGCCGATGGTTTCCGTTTTGCCAATGCAGATGAAAATGGTGCGGTCTTGCCCGGTGTTGAATTTCTGGAAGTACAAACCAGTCAATCCTATGAGGCGGGCGCAGAATGGGCGGATGAAAAAGCCAGTATTACCTACTCGGTCTATCACATGACATTGAATGATGAAATTACCTTTGACAGTATTGCTTATGCAAATTTCAATTTGCCTGATTCTGAGCGTCAAGGATTTATTTTTGAAGGGCAATTGCAACTCAGTAATGAAATTGGTTTGCGTGCTAACTACACCTATACCGATGCAGAATTGAGTGAAGGTGTTAATAAGGGTAATTCTGTGCCTTACGTAAGCGAGAATACGGTTAATTTCGCTATTAACTTTGCGCCCGTGGATTCGCTGATTGTGAATCTGGAGTCAATTTATCTTGGCTCGCGTTACTTGAATGGCGATGACGCCAATGCCATGAACAAAGTCAGTTCGCTGCAGTTATTTAATTTGAATGTTATCTGGGAATATAAGCAAGTTGAGCTTGCTGGTCGCATCGATAACCTGACCAATGAGCGTTATGCCGGTTGGCAATCAAGTAGAGGACAATACCCGCAACCTGAAAGAGCTTATGAAGTTAATGTTACCTATAATTTTTAATTGATGTGTATTTTCAAAGGAGATTTTTATGAAAAATTTGAGTATTTTGATTTTGTTTGTTTCTGTCTATGCCAGTGATTTGTGTGCTGGTGAGCTTGTTTATCGTGATGATTATATTAAGCCAGGATGCACAGCAGGATATCATCGTGTTGGGCAATGCGGCTTGGTTCATTCTTTACAGTGTTTTGGGAAAAATGTTCGCACGGTATATGCTGGACAAGTTTGTGCTACGCCAGGAGGTTTTATTGAAACTAAAGATGCTATAAATTATGAATTTAATGATAACTATCGATCCGATGCGTTAGGTGCCGTAAGCTTAAGGTCAAATAACAATGTTTTCTCTGCAAGGTCACTAGATAATAACTACCGAGCGTTTTCTAGTGATGGGATTTTGGATAAGCCGGTTATCCTTGTCGAAGGATATGATTCCGCGAACGAAGTTTCACCTTCTGGATTTTACAATAATGGATTTAGTCGATTGGTATACGGTGGGCGTGATCTCTTTGTTGTAAATC
>CAIOHY010000645.1 GCA_903858205.1 uncultured Cellvibrio sp. | reverse complement strand
GCGGTGCTATTGGTGCCGACCCGTATTTGGATCGCGCCGGAATTAACTGCAAGTCAGTTCGTGATACTGCTCAGGTTTTGGATGCACTCAAAGATCCCGAGCGCGGCTATTTTGATCCGCGCGATATCTACAGCGCATTGCCTAAATCGCTGGTTCCCGATCAGCCCTATGCATCGTTCACTGTTAACAAAATCAAGAAAGGCAAAAAACCTTTAGCCGGTTTGCGCATTGGCATAGTGCGCGAATACATGGTGAAACACGCCGCCAACGACCGCGCTATTAGCGATCAAAGCGATGCGGAAATTAAACGCGTTTTGCGCGATCAGTTGGGTGCAGAGCTGGTGGAATCCAAAGACCCGGCCTATCCAAATGACCCGGATATCGCCGATATGACCTACACCTTTCAGCAAGCATTGGCAGAAATTTTGCCAATGCATATGCCTGAATATTTCGCACAAGTTGTCGATAAAAAACAAACCTTTGAAGTGCCCGGTTACGACATTAGCAACCGCGATTACATGGCTAAAGTATCCTTGGGGCTGGCACCCTTAGCGGAAAAATTAAATATCCGCACCGTGAATATCGCACCGCGCACGGCGAGTTTCAGTTTGCATATGGCGCAATACCTGGCACAGCGTGGTGACAGTAAAATTGTTGATTGGAAGAGCCTGAATGCTAACGCCAAGTACTATGTACAGAATCGCGACGTGGCGATGGAGAACTGGGAAAATACGCTGAACATTCAAACCGATGGCATCACCCAGCGCGTAAAAATGCGCGATGTAATGCGTATGGTGGTGAACAAAGTCATGCAACAAAATAATCTCGATGTGTTGGTGAATCCCACCACAACCTTACCACCGGCGCGCATTGGCTACCCCGGTCAGCCAGTGGTAAATGATCGGCCGGTTGGTCGCTTTCCTACCAGCGCTGATTTAGGCATCCCTGAAATTACGGTGCCCGCAGGTTTCAATAGCATTATTTACGAACCCTCGTACGCGCTGAACGACAAGCAAGACGAATACAAAGAGACGGCCAATGAAACCCAAGCCTCTACCATGAAAAACCCAATGCCCTACGGCTTGTCATTTTGGTCGGGTATCGGTGAAGAACCGATGATTTTAAAAGTCGCCTCCATTTACGAGACAGCAACGCAACATCGCAAAGCTCCGAGTGATTTTGGCCCTTTGGTTAAATAGTTGAGAAATGTTTACGCGCTACCAATAAAAAAATCCCGGCTATGAACCGGGATTTTTTTTCATCGTGCGCCGGGCATGGCGACATTTTATAAACGGTTTATTTATTTCCATATTAATGAGTTTGGAAAATCGCTTGGTAGAGGCTGATTTTCTTTTTAATGGCATCGGTTTCTTCAAGGGTTGGATTGTTCGGATCGGTTGCTCTGGGCATTGGTCCTAATTTCATGATTGCCCCGGTAAGTAAGAAGCGCGCTTTAGTTGTGGTGAGGTTATTTCCCTCAATAAATAGATTATTCGGATTCACTTTTACCAGACCCGTAGCATCACCCCGCGCTGTTTTAACCACAGGTAAACCATTTAGCACGGCTTTTTCCAGCGCGCGATCTTGCGACGCTGACATGCTGGAATAGGGCGCCGTTCCCTCGCCAACCAATCCGGCGAGTGGATAGGTTAACAGTTGGTCGATGTTAGCGATGATGCCTTTCTCATTGCTTGGGTTAGGGCCGCCATCGTCATCAAACCATGTGTCGCCTTTTAGTAACGACACTTTTGGAATTGCGCTGGGCAAAAGTTCTCCTTGTTTTGTTTTGATACTTACCGAAACGGTTTCGAATTTTCCGTTGCGCTTAATTTGTCCATTGATCGTTTCGGGTAGTTGACTGAGGCGTACTTCAGATTTCCAAGTGTGCTTACGGGTTGGTACGTTGGTTAGATACGCACCTGCAGTCATTGAACCAAAAATGCCGCCGTAGCCACCAGTGGCGAGGTAGCCGCCGGGGTGGGCGTCACCTTTTTCAATTTCGCGCGCTGAGTAAATAATTTCATCTTGAACCAGTACCGTGCCTAACTGATTGCGTCCTTGCTCGTCGGCCCACACTTTAGAAAGAATAAAATCAATTGATTGCAAAATATTGGCATCGCCATCGGGGCTTATTTCACCGCGGCCGCGATGGGCGGAGTTGGCGGTAATGGGTAATGTGGTGTCTACCATCAAGCTGAGCCAGTAGCTGGTATTTTCAATAGACGGGCTGCCTTCCAACCAGACAGCACCGGCATATTTGCCTGAGTTCAACGCTTGCTGCACAAAGTTTACCGAGGTTGCCATTTTTGAGCGGCCTTGTGCCGCAGCGTAAGGCCCATAAGTAAAGAAATCTTCGCCGAGTTTTTCTGGCGGTATATCTCCGTCACCTACATCGGTTCGTTTAGATTTTGGTAGTCCTTTGGTATAGCCTCCTGCAGGAACGGCGCGATAGAAATCGTAGTCAGCTTTGCCGTAAATTCCGCCACCATTGCGTTCTATTTCTTCAAATATCCGTGAAGCATCGGGTACAAACGTTTGCCGTGATTTGGAGAAAGGCGCTTTGGAATCAGTAGCAGTTCCCTCCCAGGCTTGGCCATTGGCCTGCCGTCCCATATAGGGCAGTGCGTACAATCCGTCTTCTGGCTTTAATGTGACGGCGTAAACCGGCTTATCTGACTCACTGGTTTTGGTTTTTGAAAAAACGCCTTTGGTGTTTACGTAGCCATCGGCGGCAGCATAAAGCTCTTTAACATCGGCCTCTAACGGATGCGCAGTAAACATTTCCACGTAGATGGTTACGGGCGCAGCCAGGCGTTGATAGCGTGGCCAGTCTGCGGTCACCGCGCCCCATTGATCTTTGAGCAAAGGTAGGCCGTACTGCTCCCGCGCTTTGTTACTGGTGATGAGCGGTTTATTGTTTTGAATTGTGGCTGTCGGCCCAGAAAAAATAGCGATCTTTGGCTTCGTATTCTCTGCCTTTGCCATAGCGCTAATGAGTAAGGTTTGGCTAAAAAAACAAACGAGAACAGACACTGTTTTTATCGGGCGTTTGGAGCTAGCGTTCATGGTGGTCTCCATCGTAATACTGGTAATCGGAAGTGTTGGTTTTTTCCGTTGTTTTAAAGCTAGGGTGGTGTGTGAACATTCAGCAGCTCAGATCAAAATGGCGGCTAAAAAAATCGATGTTGCTCAGCGGCGAATTGAGCATGACGAGCGCGCGCCTCCGACGTGAATTGAGACCTTGGGTTTTGTTACCTGTCCAGAATAAACAGACGCCGTCGCCCCAGTTTCACCCTACCAGCCTGCCGCTTTCATTTGGCTCACTGGCGCTTGACGGGTGCTGTTAACAGGTGCTAATAATGGCACCTGTTAACTGAGGTGATCCCATGCAAACCAAATTCTCTGAAGATGTAATCCCCCTTTCTGACCTCAAGGTCAATCCCGGCAAGATAATCAATCAAACCAAAGAAACGCACAGACCGATTTTACTGACCAGCCGTGGTCGTGGAGTGGCTGTAGTTCAGGATCTTGATGAGTATGAAAAAGATCAAGAAGAACTCGCTTTTGTAAAGGCAATTGCAAAAGGTTTAATGGATATCAAGGAAGGCAACACCATGACGCTTGCCGAGGCTAAAAAACGTTTGGGCATTAAATAATGAAGATCAAGATTTCTGATTCAGCATTTAATGATCTGCAAGATATGATTGATTACTACACCAGTCAGGGTGTTGTTGATGTTGGGTCGAACTTTGCCAACAATATTATTCAACAAATTCAATTATTAGCTGACCACCCAGATGCAGGCAGAATAGTTCCTGAATTCAATCAACCCCACCTAAGAGAATTAATTCACTCACCATTTCGTGTGGTCTATTTACGCGAACAAAATTTAATTACGGTTATTCGCGTTTGGCGAAGCGAACGTTTGCTAATGTTACCTGAATGAAAGTTAGCAGCCTTTATAGAGTAATTTTTAAATGCAAAAACCCGGTCTTGTGAACCGGGTTTTTTTCATCCCATAGATCAATCTTTGGTTAACTGATCGCTTGCCAATGTCGGGGTGTTGACTGGTAGTGTTATCGCTTGTGTGGCTTGTTCGTAGTCGTAAGCGAAAGAGAGCAGTCTGCCTTCGCTAAAGGCGCGCCCCATCAGTGAGAAGGTGACGGGTAGGCCGAGCTTACTCATGCCCGCAGGCACGACCAGATCCGGGAAGCCGGTGATGTTGGCGATGTTGAGGGGTGAATTGCCGCCTTCGCCGCGCGCGGGAACTTCATCGGGTAACTTAACCAGCGCTATGGGTGTAGGTGATGTTGGGTACAGCAGAGCGGCGAGTTTGTAATTGGCGAACAAACCCTCCATTGCGGCGTGAATATAATTCATGCCTTGATGGGTGGCCGCGATGTACACCGGGTCATCTAATTCCAGCGAGGTTTCGGCCTGGTATTTCAAGCCCAAGGCTTTTCCGGGTGAGCGATATTTGGTTTTAGGGTTGTTCGCTAGGGCAGCCAAATCGTAAATCGTTTTGGGGTATTTGGCATCGGTGGTCGCCAGATAGTCCCCAATTTGCGATTTGAATTCCGCTGAGCGAATCGTGTTGTACAAGGGGCCGCGTGCGGCGAGCACTGGCGGTGGTATGCGTACGTCATCCACGATGATCGCGCCCAGTGATTTCAGCTTGGCGATGGCTTTTTCAAGCACCGCGTCTATGTCTTTATCCTGCCCGAAAAAATCCCGTGCGATGCCAATGCGTGCGCCTTTGAGGCTGCCGGTTTTTAAAAAGGTCGTGTAGTCAGTGGGAACGCGACCAGCGCTTTTGAGGGTGCTGTCGTCAGCGGGATCTATACCAACCAAAACATTGAGCGCCATGGCCAGGTCATATGTGTTGCGTGCGAGTGGGCCGACGGTGTCAAAGCTCAGTGCGAGGGGAACAACGCCATCGCGCGAGACCAAACCGTGCGTAGTCTTTAACCCGAAGGTGCCATTGGCAGAGGCTGGGCCGCGCACTGAAGCGGCGGTGTCGGTACCTAAACCAAATTGGGCGAAGACAGCCGCAACCGCCGCACCCGTTCCGCCCGATGAACCGCTGGGGCCGCGTGTCAAATCATGAGGGTTTAGCGTTTGTCCGCCCTGAGTAGAAAAACCATTGGGAACCCGGCCGTTTTTGAT
>CAIOHY010000644.1 GCA_903858205.1 uncultured Cellvibrio sp. | reverse complement strand
TGAATTTAAAAACTGGCGGCTTAATGGTAAGGGAATACAAACTGATGCGGAGGGAAATCACTGGGAGGGTGAATATCAGAATGGCCAATTGGAAGGGCAAGGCAGTTATAGCGCAAAAAATGGTGAGCAATACACCGGTGAATTCCAGCATGGAAAATACGCTGGAAAAGGAAAACTGATTGCTGGTAACGGAGATATCTATGAAGGAGAATTTTCCTATGGCGGCAAACACGGTAAAGGTCTGTTGATTTACCAGACTCCCATTGATGGTGTTAGCCGAATTGATGGTCGCTGGGAATATGGCCGTTTGGTTGATGGCGGTGATGCGGTAAAAATTTTCACTCCTGAAGAAATTGCAGAGCACGCGCTCTATCAAGAATCCAATGAATTACAGCGCACATTGGATTCGTTGCAGGTATCAGATCCGCAAAAAATTGAATTGTATAGTTTGGTTGTTGCGGGCTACGGCACTGAAGAAGTATTTCGCCGTGAAAGTAAATTTATTGAAAATCTATTTAGTGCCCAATACGGCAATCGTGCTACGGCCATTTATTTGGCCAACAGCCAACGTTCGTTGAATGAGCGCCCGCTGGCGACGCTCACCAGCATTCGCGCGGCGGTTACACGTATCGCTGAACGTATGGATAAAGAACAGGATATTTTCTTTTTGTATATCACCAGCCATGGATCCCAAGACAAAAAAATCGCGCTTAATCACAATGGTCTTGCATTAGCGGATATAGAGGCGAAATGGCTTGGCGATCTGCTCAAGGCGACTGGTATTAAGCATCGTGTTGTTGTGTTGTCGGCCTGTTATTCCGGTGGATTTATTGATGAACTCAAGGATGAGCAAAGCCTTGTTATGACTGCAGCCGCAGCCGATAAGACCTCCTTTGGTTGCGCTGATGACAGCCTGTTCACCTACTTTGGTAAAGCCTATTTCAAGGAATCACTCAAACCGGGTGTCGATTTTGAGCAGGCGTTTGTGGAGGCAAAAAAGTGGGTATCCACCTGGGAAAAAGAACAAAAAATTACCGAATCAAATCCCCAAATCTATTCGAATTCGCGGGTGGTGGCGCAGATAAAACTTTGGCAAAACGGACTTATCCCACCGCTTTCCGGCGATTTAGCCCCTTAATTGCCGCTATAGCTCTGTGGCTGTAGAGACAGGGCCGCAAAATGCAGTGTAAGATACCGCCCCCAACTGGCCTAAGCGTGATCTAAGACCATGATAGATAAAAAATTACTCAGTATTTTGGTGTGCCCGGTGAGCAAGGGTGAGCTTGAATATCGCCCTGAGCAACAAGAGTTGGTTTGTTGGGATAGTGGACTGGCCTATCCCATTCGCGACGGCATCCCGGTGATGCTGGAGCATGAAGCGCGCAAATTGAGCGCCGAAGAAATCGAAGAACATCGCGGCTGATTCAGCGGGTTCTGATCCTTTAGCCAAATCGCATAAATTCGAACATTTAGTGGATGCATTATGAAGAGCGCTGAAATTCGCAACGCCTTTTTGAAGTACTTTGAGAGCAAAGGTCACACCGTCGTCGCCAGCAGTTCGTTGGTTCCCGAGAATGACCCAACGCTGCTGTTTACCAATGCGGGCATGAATCAATTCAAAGATGTTTTCCTCGGCGGCGATAAGCGCTCCTACAATCGCGCTACCAGCTCCCAGCGGTGCGTGCGCGCTGGCGGCAAACATAACGATCTGGAAAACGTGGGCTATACCGCACGTCACCATACTTTTTTTGAAATGTTAGGCAACTTCAGCTTTGGCGATTACTTCAAGCATGATGCTATCCGCTACGCATGGGAATTCCTTACCGCAAAAGACTGGCTCAATATTCCCGCTGAAAAACTGTGGGTAACCGTCTACGCATCAGACGATGAAGCCTACGATATTTGGAACAAAGAGGTTGGCGTACCCGCAGAACGCATCATTCGCATTGGCGACAACAAAGGTGCTCCTTACGCATCCGATAACTTCTGGGCAATGGGTGATACTGGTCCATGCGGCCCTTGCACCGAAATTTTCTACGATCACGGCGCCGATATCTGGGGTGGGCCACCGGGTTCACCGGAAGAGGATGGCGATCGCTACATCGAAATCTGGAATAACGTTTTCATGCAGTTCAATCGCACCGCAGACGGTGTGTTACATCCGCTACCAGCGCCATCGGTCGATACGGGTATGGGTCTGGAGCGTATTTCAGCAGTGATGCAGCATGTGCATTCCAATTACGAGATCGACCTTTTCCAACACCTGTTGCAAGCCGCGGCAGATGCCACTGGCAACCACGACATGGAAAACAAATCCCTGCGCGTGATTGCGGACCATATCCGCTCCTGTTCATTCCTGATCAGCGATGGTGTTGTGCCATCTAACGAAGGCCGCGGTTACGTGTTGCGCCGCATCATTCGCCGCGCGATTCGCCATGGCAATCAACTCGGTCAAAAACAGCCTTTCTTCCATAAGCTGGCCAAGGCTTTGGCAGAAGTAATGGGTGATGCCTACCCCGAACTGCATAAAAATCAGGCGCAAATTGAACGTGTTTTGTTGCAAGAAGAAGAGCAGTTTGAAAAGACGCTCGACAAAGGCATCGCTGTTCTTGAGGATGCCTTGGGCAAACTCTCTGGTACCGAGGTGCCAGGCAAAATCGTTTTTACCCTTTACGACACCTACGGTTTTCCGGTGGATTTGACGGCCGATATCGCCCGCGAGCGTGGCCTCACCATTGATCAGGAAGGCTATGAAGCGGCTATGGCTGAACAGCGCGCCCGCGCCCGCGCCGCCGGTAGTTTCAAAGTGGATTACAACGCTGCCGGCCTTGATTTACCGGCGAGCGAATTCCTTGGTTACAACTCGTTGGCAGAGCAGGGCAAGGTGCTTGCACTGGTTAAGGATGGCAAAAAAGTTGAGCGTCTGGTTGAAGGGGAGGATGGTGCGGTAGTGCTCGATCGCACGCCTTTCTATGCTGAATCCGGCGGCCAAGCGGGCGACTGTGGCTATCTGGAGTTGGGCGGCAATCGTCTTGAAGTGCGCGACTGCCAGAAGCAAGGCGCATCGCACGCTCACGTTGTGCGTGTATTGCAAGGCGCCGTGTCGGTCGGCGACAGTTTCTCCGCCAAGGTTGATGCTAATGTGCGTCAGGCGACTGCCTTGAACCACTCGGCAACTCACTTGATGCATGCTGCGCTGCGTAAACTGCTGGGCGAGCATGTGACCCAAAAAGGTTCGTTGGTCGACTCCGAGCGCTTGCGATTTGACTTCTCTCATTTTGAAGCGGTTTCTGCTGATCAACTGAAGGCGATAGAAGTCTTGGTTAACGACCAAATTCGCGCTAACTCCGCCGTAGCCACCGAGCTGTGCAACATGGAGACTGCTAAAAACAAAGGTGCAATGGCGCTATTTGGTGAAAAATACGGCGATACCGTGCGTGTACTGACAATGGGTGACGGCTTTTCCGTCGAGCTCTGCGGCGGTACTCATGTTAATCGCACCGGCGATATCGGCTTGTTCCGCATTACGTCTGAATCTGGTGTTGCTGCGGGTGTGCGTCGTATTGAGGCTATCACCGGTGCAAAAGCGCTTGCGCTGTTCGACCAAGTGGAGACGCTGGTCGATACAGCCGGTCGCAGTCTAAAAGCCAATCGCGATACCTTGGTTGAAAAGCTTGATGCGCTAGTCGCTCAAAACCGCAAGCTGGAAAAAGATCTTGCTGCGCTCAAGACCAAATTAGCCACCGCTGGCAGTGGTGATGTGCTGTCACAGGCAGTCGATGTTGCTGGAATTAAGGTGTTGGCCTTGAATCTTGAAGGTGCAGATGCCAAATCCCTGCGTGATACGGCTGATCAGTTTAAAAACAAGCTTGGTTCAGCAGTGGTGCTCTTAGCCACGGTGGAAGACGACAAGGTTGCCCTGATTGCGGGTGTTACCCAGGATGCGACCAGCAAGATAAAAGCCGGTGATTTGATGGGCTTTGTTGCGGGGCAGCTTGGTGGCAAAGGTGGCGGTCGGCCGGATATGGCGCAAGGTGGCGGTACTAATATCGCCGGGCTTGACGCCGCATTGGCTTCAGTAGTGCCTTGGGTGAAAACCCAACTCGGTCAATAGCTGTACAGAAAGATGAAGGAAGTGTGATTAATCCGCTTTTAATCATCCTATTGGGTTAACTTTTGTTGCAATCTGGTGTTTAATTGACGCCTTTTTGTGATCTGGTTAGTAAGTATTAGCAATCGTCAATTTTATAAAGGATAGGCTGTAATGAGCTTATTGGTTCAGAAATACGGTGGCACCTCGGTAGGTTCTATTGAGCGTATCGAACAAGTTGCCGATAAAGTGGCAGGTTTTCACGCACAGGGCCATGAGATGGTTGTTGTGCTCTCCGCGATGAGCGGCGAAACCAACCGTTTGATCGGTTTGGCCCAGCAAATTCAGGATACCCCTGACCCGCGTGAGTTGGATGTGTTGGTGTCAACCGGCGAGCAAGTGACAATTGCTCTTTTGTGCATGGCACTTAAGAAGCGCGGTGTAGATGCTCGCTCTTACACTGGTGGCCAAGTGCGTATCCTTACGGATAATGCCCACACCAAAGCGCGTATTCAGTCTATTGATGAAGAAAACATGCGCGCTGATCTTAAAGCTGGCCGAGTGGTTGTGGTTGCAGGCTTTCAAGGTGTGGATGAGCAAGGCAATATCACCACTCTTGGTCGTGGCGGTTCAGACACCACCGGTGTTGCCCTCGCAGCTGCGCTGAAGGCAGATGAATGCCAGATCTACACCGACGTAGACGGCGTATACACCACCGATCCGCGTATCTGTGAGCGCGCACGGCGCTTGGAAAAAATTACCTTTGAAGAAATGCTGGAAATGGCCAGCCAGGGTTCCAAAGTCCTGCAGATTCGCTCGGTTGAATTTGCTGGCAAATATAAGGTGCCTCTGCGTGTTCTGCACAGTTTCAAAGAAGGCCCTGGAACTCTTATTACCCTCGATGAGGAAGATTCAACTATGGAACAACCTATTGTTTCCGGTATTGCATTTAATCGTGATGA
>CAIOHY010000643.1 GCA_903858205.1 uncultured Cellvibrio sp. | reverse complement strand
CGAATCGCGCGGCCATTCACATAAAAATGTTGCAAGTCGGCCTGGCTACGCGAAAACGTCGGCTGGGCAACCCAGCCCCACAAACGCAAACCATTGCGCTCCATTTCAATGTGCACAGCATTTTCCATAAACGCCGGGCCACACACTTGCGCAACGCGCCGCTCTTGCTCAAGTTGTGAATCACCGGCGCGCCAGGAATAAATTGCACGGCCGTTGTGACGCAAGTTAAACGCGACATCAAAGCGCGATAACGCCAAACGTTTTACAACATCTTCAAGATGAGTGTATTCAGTTTTATCGGTACGCAAAAATTTACGGCGCGCAGGCGTATTAAAAAATAAATCGCGCACTTCAACGGTTGTACCGCGCGGGTGCGGTGCTGGCGACAATTGTGTTTCCATATCGCGCCCCTCCGCAACCACTTGCCAGCCTGCACTTTCTTCATTAGTGCTACTGATTAGCGCGAGGCGTGCAACCGAACTTATACTGGCTAGTGCCTCACCACGAAAACCTAAAGTCGCAACCGCTTCAAGATCATCCAGTTCATAAATTTTGCTGGTAGCGTGACGGCTAAGTGCGAGCGGTAAATCGTCTTTATCGATACCACCACCGTTATCGCGCACGCGCATTAATTTGATGCCTCCCTCTTCCACATCGATTTCCAGTCGCGTTGCACCGGCGTCGAGCGAATTTTCCAGCAATTCTTTAATCACTGAAGACGGACGCTCCACCACTTCGCCAGCGGCAATCTGGTTGGCGAGGCGGGGGCTGAGTAATTTAATTTTTCGCATGGAGAAACCGGTCGCGTGAAGAGATCAGGACGTTGGAATTTTGAGTGTTTGGCCGATTTTAACCGTGGCATTTTTCATTTGGTTGAGACGCTGCAACTCGCGCACACTCACGCCGTATCGTGCTGCTATGCCAGACAAGGTATCACCCGCGACTACACGATGTAGCCGTGCCAAGGAGGCCGCCGCCGTTATCATGGGGCGCTCTTGTGGCTGGGGTGCTATAGCGGCACTTCCGCTGGTAGGAATTTTTAAAGTCTGCCCCAGCCTCACTGTCGTGCTCGACAAATTGTTGTATTGCATTAACCGCTGGGAGCTCACGCCGTAACGCGCGGCTATACCCGATAAACTATCGCCTGCTGCCACTGCGTGTTGCCGCTCAAAATCCTTAATCTCACCCGATTCCAATTGCACCGCAACATAAGTGCCCGCCGGGGGGTGTTGATAAAAATGTTGTTTAATCCCTTTAAATACTGATTGCGCCATTTGTTTGCGATAGGCGGGCGTTGCTAATTTGCGCGCTTCTTCGTGGTTGGAGATAAAACCCGTCTCTACCAAAATGGATGGCACATCCGGCGATTTGAGCACCATAAAGCCCGCTTGCTCAACATGGCGTTTATGCAGATGCGCAATGCCGCCCATGGAATTCAATACGTGATGGCCGACTTGCAGGCTGGAGTTCAGCGTCGCCGTCATCGATAAATCCACCAAGACACCAGCTAAGACCTGATCTTTATCATCGAGGCTGATATCCCCCACCCCACCGATTAAATCCGATTCGTTTTCGCGCTGCGCCAAAAAGCGCGCGGTTTCAGAAGTCGCCCCATTTTGCGAGAGCGCAAACACCGAGGCACCGCGTGCACTCGCCTTGGTAAACGCATCGGCGTGAATAGAGACAAACAAATCCGCTTTCATATTGCGCGCCAGATCGCGGCGTTTTTTTAGCGGAATAAAATAGTCGCCCGTGCGTGTTAATTTTCCAGTGAAACCCGGCTGGGCATTAATCGCAGCAACCAATTCTTTAGCGATAGAAAGCGTCACTTCTTTCTCGCGAACGCGATTCGGCCCCATAGCACCGGGGTCTTCGCCACCGTGCCCGGCATCCACCGCAATGACGATAAACCGTTTGCCACTCAAATCAGCGCTCGCGGTCGGTTTTGCTGCAGCGGTTGATCCACCCGATGGGGTAGCAGGTTGTGTACTGGTTAACGCGGGTTTTTCCACCGGCTTTGTCGCGGCCGGTTTGCTACTGGACGCAGATGGCGTTGTTGTTGGTAATTGGGTTGTGGCTGCAGCGGGGGCGATCTCATCGTACAAATCGATTACCAAGCGGTCGTGCATACCGGCGCTGGCTTTGAGCGAAAAACTGTTGGGCGCAACCCTGGCTTTTAAATCCAGCACCAACCGTAAATCAGTTTTGTTGTGCACGTAGCTACGAATCACCAGCACTGGCGTATCGGCGAGCGGCAGTTTTGATAAATCGCCCAGCAATTTGCTGTTGGGTACATCGAGGATAATGCGGTCAGGATTACCAGCGAGAGTGAGGCTGTGTTGCACCGGAGCATCCAGATCCAACACGATGCGTGTGTGGTCGGGCGCGCGCCACACACGCACACCGTTGACCGCCGCCGACTGGGCGACCTGAGCAACCAACACCATGCCCAAGCAGCAAACAACACTCAGCCAACGGAAAAAAACCATACGCAATCTCAATAACATCAACCATTGTAATGATGGGGCGGGGCTCAGGTGGATCACCGCAGGCGCCGTCGATAAGAGCGCCCTATTTGGCACAAGTTCGCACTTTACCGCAAAACCCCGTTTTCGCTCTAGCAGAATTGCCGTTTAGCTCGGCTATTGAACAGCGCAAAACTCGCCGGATTTACCCCGATTCTGTGAACCAGACACGGCTATACTCAACCAAGCCTCTGCATTATGACGACACAAAAAACTCTTATCGGTAACTGCTATGCCATCACCTGCCCGCCTCCACTTGCTTCGTCACCCACTCGCACTTGCCTGTTTGACTCTCGCGAGTACGCCCGGCATGGCCATTAGCTATGGCGTGTACGATTCACGGGCGCTGGCGATGGGCGGGTCAGCAACCGCGATTGGCAGCTATGCGCAGGCGGCCTTTTATAATCCTGCCCTGCTCGCGTTTCACGATCAGGAAGAGGAAGCGGGGCGCGATGGCCGGGTCTATTTGCCCAGTATCCTGGTGCAGGTGTCCGAGGCTACCGAAGCCGCAGTCGATGCCATTGACGATGAGCTGGACACCCAACTCAGCAGCGCAATTAATGGGTTTAATGCCACCCCGACCTCGCAGAGCGCCGGCCAAGTCGCTGCTTCAGCACAAGACCTGAGCGATGCGCTGGACGATATCGCCAATCAGGATTTGAACATCGACAGTTTCATCGGCTTCGCCGTGAGTGAACCGAGTAACCGTGAAGGCGGCGCCTTTTACCTGGGCACGCGTTTAATTGGCGGCGGCTTGGCTAACGTTACCGACGCCGATAGCGCCCTGCTCGATGATTACATCGACTCCATGAATCAAGTCGCCGCTGGTGTTGATCCCGCCGCCGTCGCCGCGCAATACCCGCAACTGATTAACGCTAATGGCCAATTGATTGATCCCACCAGCACACTCACATCCAATGCCGATATCAGCGCTCTCGCCATCAGCGAATGGGGTATGGCGATGGCAAAACAATTTGAGTGGCGCGACTACGCTATCGCGGTGGGAATTACGCCGAAGTTGATGCGTGTTGATGCCTTTCGCGATACCGCCGACTTTAATGACAGCCTGGATTCCGCTGAAGAAGGTATCGATGAATTCTCGGACACCCAGGCAACCCATATCACCCTCAACGCGGATTTTGGTGTAGCCGCCACTATCAAGGAACACTATCGCGTCAGCCTCACACTCAAGGATGCGTTTGAAAAAAGTTTTACCACTACGCAAGAACCCGATCCCGTCACCGGTGAACCGGCGCCTGATCTCAGCGTCACCCTCAGCTCGCGCTCGCGGCTCGGTATTGGCTATGTAAATGACACTTTCAGCGTGGGATTGGATTACGATTTAGGTGAAGCAAAACCCATGGCCAATGAAGCAGGCACACAGGAATTAAGTTTGGGCGCTGAGTATGTGTTGTTTAACTCACTCGCATTACGTGCCGGTTACCGCAATGACCAAACCGGCCTGCGCGATAATTTAGTCAGCGGCGGCATTGGCTACCAGTGGAAGCGCTTTGTGGTGGATATTGCCTACGCAAGCGGTGGAGATTATCGCGGCGGGGGGCTGCAGTTGGGGTGGACGTTCTAACAAAAAATACATCGCACTCGCTGGCAAGTAACCTGCGGCTACTTGCCAGCAATTTTTTAGCACTCAACAATCGAAAACGTTTTTAAATTTTCTGCCGCTTTGCGCAAAATCCCCTGATCCTGCTCTCCTCTTACGCCGCTGAACGCCACTATCAAACGTTCGCCGCTCGCGGTGCGCGCCTCAAGCCCGCCGAGCCAACCAATATATTCCGGGCGTGCCAAACCATACTTTTCTTCATCTATTTCGCCGGTGTATGCCAGCCGCTCAAAAGAACCAGTGGCAAAACCCGTGAGCCAGACTTGGTTGGCCTTTTTCCATGCCACCATGGCTGATTCACGTTGGCGCGGTGGAAAATCACCAAACAAGCGCCCGTAAGATTCTCCTGCAGAGTTCATAATGGCGAGCGCGCAATTACCGCGTGCGATGTTGAAATCCTCCTGCACTTGCAAAAATTCCGGCAGCAAGCGTGCCACTTCATTGCCGATGCTGTTGCACAACGCCTGAAATTCGGTAGTCATGATCGTTTCTCTTTTTGTTAATGTAGCTGGGGCTTCGAATTATAGGGAGGAGGAATTTACAACGAGGATATTTAACAAATCTTTTCGCGCAATTACCGCCCGGGAATTACTGATAAAAACCTATTTCATAAACTGGCAATATCAAACACCTGCGCTGCATGGGCGCGCATAAACTCAATAAATTCGGCTTCTGCTAATGGCCGTGCGATCACATAACCCTGAGCGACATCGCAGCCGTCTTTTTTTAACATTTGTAATGTCTGGTCGTCTTCCACACCCTCGGCAACCGTTACCAACCCAAGTTCGCGCGCCATTAAAATGGTTGAGCGCACTATGCTGTGGTTGCGCGGATTAGCGAGCATGTCGCACACAAATGTGCGGTCAATTTTTAATTCGCGAATCGGAAATAGACTCAAGTAGGAGAGTGAGGAATAGCCGGTTCCAAAGTCATCGACTGAGGCGTAAATACCCAACTCACTCAACTGCGTCAGCACCTGTTTTACGCGCTGGGGATCTGAGGCAACAGAGGTCTCGGTAAGCTCCAATTTAATATCCCTCGGCAGCCCCTGATAACGTACAAGGGCTTGGCTGACGATATCGGCAAGATTGGTTTCTATTAAATCGTAGGCGGCAATGTTGATGCTGATGCAACAGTGCAAATCGCGTTTGCGCAGAATTACCGCTACACGCACAGCTTCATCAATCATCTGCGCAGTGACTTGCTCGATCAAACCGGAATTTTCCAAGAGTGGAATAAACACATTGGGCGGCACTAACCCTAAACGCGGGTGCTGCCAGCGCACTAGAATTTCGGCTGAGATAATTTTGCCGCTGCGCAAATCCAATTGCGGTTGAAAGACCGGAAAAATGCCCTGCACATCGCCGTCGATAAAAATCGAAATAATATCCAAGTCAAGACGGCTCGGCTCCATCGCCGCTTCATAAGCGAGCCAGCGACGGCGGCGCACTTCACTCATCGCCAACGCCGTTTCCGCATGCCGCATTAACTTCCCCGCTGACAGCCCGTGCTCCGGCCAATAAGCAGAGCCGCCGACAAATTGGGAATTCAAACCGGGATCCGTTTCCGCCATCGCACTGCTCAAGCCTTCAAACAATTCCAAGGCGTTGGATTTATTGATAAACAGTGCAAACACGCCTCGCCCCAAGTAGGCGGACAAGGTGTTTTCCAACTTAAGAAGATGTGCGGCAAATGCACTCACGATCATTTCAGCGCGAGCAAAACCAAAGGTGCGCACTATCACATCGATATCGGCGAGTTTGATCACCAGAATTTCTTTTTCTTGTTTAACTGGCTGCTGATGTGCGTGAAAGTAGTCATCCAACTGATCGATAAAATATGCCAACTTGGCAAGGCCGGTTTGCGCGTCGTAATGTGCGACGCGGCGCAATTCTTGTTCCGCTTTTTCACGTTGCGCCAGCGCCTCACTCAGCTCTTGTGTACGCTGCTCAACCTTGCGTTTTAAACTCCAATACCAACTGCCGCCCACCGCAAGCGCGCCCAAT
>CAIOHY010000642.1 GCA_903858205.1 uncultured Cellvibrio sp. | reverse complement strand
GCAATAAAAAAGCAAAAAATTTGGCGATGGATTTTCTAGGGCAAGTGGGATTGGAGACGCGTACCAGTCATTACCCGCAACAGCTCTCCGGCGGCGAGCAGCAACGGGTTGCGATTGCGCGCGCGTTTGCCAGCCAGCCCAAAATTCTCTTTGCGGATGAACCGACCGGCAATTTAGATTCAGCTACGGGTGCGCGAATTATTGATTTGCTTTTTGAGCTAAATGCCGAGCAGGGCGCAACACTGGTGCTGATTACGCATGAACACCGGCTTGCAGCCCGTTGCCAAACACGCATTGAATTATCGGCAGGTGCGGTTATTTCATCACAGGGAAAATAATAATGTTATTGGTGTGTAAATTGTTGATGCGCAATTGGCGCAGTGGCGAATTAAAACTACTAGCCATTTCACTTGCCCTTGCGGTTGCGGTCTTAAGTGGAATTTCTATTTTTGTGGATCGGCTGGAATCGACGCTGTTGCTGCAAAGCAACAGCATGTTGGGGGCAGATGCCGTAGTGAGCAGTTCGCTGCCGATCAGTCAATCATTGGTAGACCAGGCAACAGCAGATAATATCCAGCAGTCGTTTTCCACTGCGTTTTTGTCGGTTGTTTATGCTGGCGAAGAAATGCAGCTGGCGTCGATTAAAGCGGTAGATTCACACTACCCACTGCGCGGGCAATTGGATATTAGCGACCTTGTTTATGCAGAAAATCCGGATGATATCCACATTGCTGGTGCAGTCCCTGCCAGTGGCGAGGTGTGGGTTGATTCGCGTTTATACTCTGCATTAAACATAACCCTGGGTGCCAAGGTTGCTGTAGGTGATGCGGATTTAACCGTAACAAAAATTCTGATCGATGAGCCGGACGGGGTAAATCCATTATCAACGTTTGGTGCGCGGCTGTTAATGAATAGCAGCGATTTGCCCGGCACCCATATTCCGCAAGAAAATTATCAATGGCTGCTTGCTGCTGAGAATACGAAAAATATCACAGACTTCATTGCAAAAATAAAACCCGAGCTTAACCAACACCAAAGTGTTGCAACGCTTGATTCATCGCAAGCCCAATTGGCTGCCAATCTAAATACCGCTAACAATTTCCTGGTTATTGCCTCTGTTATGGCGGTGCTGCTGGCCGGTGTTGCGATTGCGATTGCAGCGCGCCAGTTCTCAGTGCGTCATACCAATCAAGTTGCGCTAATGAAAAGTTTGGGCACCAGCGCCATTCATATTCGAGGGTTGTATTTTGGGCAGTTGTTGGTGCTGGGTGCGGTGGCTGCCGCGATTGGTTTGGCGCTTGGCTTCGTCATACAGGAATTTGTTGCATTCAATGTAAAACATCTATATCGCATTGAATTCGCGTCATCGAGTGTTCATCCCTATCTATTGAGTTTTATTGGCGGTTTGGTGTGTGTGCTGTGTTTTGCGTTGCCCGCGCTTTGGTTTTTGCCACGCATTCCTCCGCTAAAAATTTTACGCCGCGAACTACCCGTCAATATGCCGCAGGTTTGGTTGCAAATAATCCTCGCACTTCTGGCGATGGTGGTGTTAGTGGGGTTGTTTAGCCGCAATATAAAAATCACCCTGAGCGCAACCCTGGGCTTATTGGTGGTAGTTGTGATTGCCTGTGTTGTTTCCTGGTTGTTGCTAAAAGTCAGTAAATTATTTATCGGTAATTTAGGTGGCGTTTGGCGTTTGCGGGAATGCAAAAGCGCAAAGGGCAAAGCCTGGTGCAGGTGGCCATCTTTTCATTGGCATTAATGCTACTACTGACGCTGACTATTATCCGCACATCATTTGTTGCCGAGTGGCAGGGGCAAATCCCCAGTGATGCACCGAATCATTTTATTGGCAACATGAACATCGCGGATGTGAATGACTTTAACCAATTGCTGTTAGAAAAGCGTATTGCCGCAACCCCCGTCTATCCCGTTGTAAGAGTCAGGATCGCGCAGATAAATAATACTGAGCCGAGCGAGGAATTGCGTAACCGTCATAATGCGTTTGCGCGTGAGGTGCATGTCACCAGCGCTAGTTTATTCCCCATTGGTAATGAAATAGTGGAAGGGCACTGGTGGGATTCATGGCAAAAGACAGGGGCAGATAAAATAGGCGTTTCGGTAGATGCGGAGCTGGCAAACATTATTGGCTTACAGATCGGCGATAAGCTGACGTTTTCGGTTGGCGGTTTAACCCTGGATGCAGAAGTGGCTAGTTTTAGACGCGTTGATTGGAAATCATTAAATCAGAATTTCTTATTTGTCTTTGAGCCTGATGCACTGGAACGATTTTCCCCCACCTATGGTACGAGCATTTTTATTCCGGCGAGAGATAAACCAGCGCTTAACCAGTTTTCGCGCAATCATCCCAATTTACTGGTGTTGGATTTTGGCAGCATGATTGACAATGTCCAAAAAATTATCAGCCAGGTCAGCAAGGGTATTGGTCTGGTGTTGTGGTTAACATTGGGTGCGGGTTGTTTAGTGTTATTTGCGGCGGTAATGGGCAGTATTGAAAGCCGCAAACAAGAGGCGGGTCTGTTGCGTGCGCTGGGTAGTTCGCGCCGGTTAATGCTAGGCAGTGTGCTGGTTGAGTTTGCGCTCTTGGGTTTGCTTTCGGGATTCGTTGCCATAGCCGGTGCTGAAGCGTTTTTGCTGGGTTTGCAGCAGTTAATGTTTAAGAGTGAATTGCAACCACACTATGCCTATTGGATAGCAGCACCCTGTTTGGGAATGGTATTTATTGCAACCTTGGGTGTTGTTTGTTGTCGGAGTGTGGTTGTTACACCCCCTGCGCAGGTTTTGCGTGAAGCAACCTAATCAGATGTGTCCTTGAAGAAGGGAAGATAATATTGATGGTCAAATATTTGTTGTTATATCGCTACGCTTATCTGTTATTCGCATTTTGTGTGGTGGCTTTTTCCCCTTTGGCAATGGCTGATGGTCTGGCAGATTTTCGCAGCGCATTAACACAATTGCAGTCGACCGACCCTATAGCTGTCGATGCACAGTTCAAATTATTTGGTCGCAGCGGCGAGCACGGCGAATTAATTGAGCGTGAGGGCGTGATTAATATGCGTTTGGAGGATGGAGCGAATGGATTGCGAGCGGTCTACTCCCCAGCGCTGATTGCGCAATTACACGCAGAAGAGCTGGCAAAAATTGAAGATGAGAATGTAAAAAATTCAGCGTTGAATGCAGTGGGGCAGTTTGAGTATTGGGAGTGGCGCGAGCTGTTGTATCCTGCTGCACAAATGGAGTTGGTGCTGGGGCGCTACAATTTTGTGAGCGAAACTATGGATGCATTTAATGGCAGCCCAACCAGATTGCTTACCTTTAGTATGCCCAAAGAAAAAATCGATAAAGGCTTTCGCAAGTACGTTAAAAAATACAAAAACCGTTTACAGGTATGGATTGATGAAGACGGTGTTCCTCTCGCAAGTCAGCTCACAGAAAATGGTTCAGGGCGCATATTTATCGTGATTGGTTTTACCTTCAAGAATGAAATCCACACGGAATACCGGCAGCAGGGCGCGCGTTTGATCGCGGTAAAACGTGAAGTAAAAGATGAAAGCTCGGGCGCAACTATGCAGAGCCAGCGGCATTTTATCGCTACCCTTAATCCCGTTAAATGATTGACGACAAAAACGGAGCCCGCAGGGACCTCTTGCCAGCCACCAAGGTCATATTGGCTGGGTATAGCAGTCTGTTGCGAAAACGTCTTATCGCCTGTATTTCCTATTGTGCCAAGGGCGCTAAAGTCTGATAGGCTTTGCCCGCGAATAGAACCCCCTCTAACCCTAAAGGAACTACGCTATGTTAAAGCGCTACTCGGCCTATGCCTTCAGTTTGCTGTTGCTGGGCGGAATCAGTTTGGTGGGCTGCGAATCCACCAGCAGCTCCAAGCCTGCAGTACAAAACCTTGAACAAGTCTCCATCATTAAGAGCCCTAATGATGATCGCCAGTATTCCGCACTGCTGTTGCCTAATGGTTTGCAGGTGGTATTGGTTTCTGACCCAACACTGGAAAATTCTGCGGCGTCGATTGCTGTGGGTGTAGGCAGCGCGCATGACCCCAAAACCCAATTAGGTTTGGCGCACTACCTTGAGCATATGTTGTTTTTGGGTACAGAGAAATATCCTGAGCCTGACGGCTTTATGAAATACACCCAGGCAAATGGCGGCATGACCAATGCCTTTACTGCTTACGATAGAACCAACTATTTATTCCAGATCAATGCCGGAAAGTTTGATGAGGCATTGGATCGTTTTAGCGATTATTTTAAGAAGCCGACCTTTGATCCGCATTTCAGCGATAAAGAGCGCAACGCAGTGAATAACGAATGGTCCCTGCAAAAAGCGCAGGACGGTTGGAATTTATTTGCACTGCAAGGTTTTACTGCCAATCCGGAAAGCCCTGCTGCAAAATTTAATATCGGCAACTTGGATACCCTCAAAGACAAGCCGGGCTCGGTTTTGCAAGATGAGCTGAAAAAGTTTTACGACAGCTACTACTCCGCCAATATCATGAAGCTGACGTTAGTGGGCAAACAGTCCTTGCCTGAATTGAAAGCGCTCGCGGAAAAACATTTTTCATCTATCCCCAACAAAAATGTCACCTTGCCTGAAGTTACCGTTCCAGGTTTAACCAAGGCGGAAATGGGCAAAAGCATCCACTACAAACCCATCAAAGAGGTAAAAGCGCTCTATGTCGATTTTCCGGTGAAATCCAACAAGCATCAATGGCGTTTGAAACCCAATGAATATGTGCGCAATTTAATTACCTCGGAAGAGCAGGGCACCTTGGGTGAACAACTGCGCAGCAAAGGCTTGGTAAAAATGATTACCGCCTATATTGATGCTGAAGGCTATGGTCCTGATGGGGTTCTGCGTGTGCAAGCCGAGTTAACTGATGCAGGTGTGCAACAGCAAGATGAAATCCTCGCGGCAATTTTTTCTTATATCGATTTGATTAAGCGCGATGGTTTGAATCCCAATTACTACCGCGAATTGCAAGCCATGCGTAGCAAAGATTTTGCGAATGCGTCTAAATCTGAACCGCTCGACCAAGCAGTGGATTTAACCATGGCACAGTTTGATCTGCCGGTTGAAAATTTATTGAATGCGGATTACATCTACGACCGCTACGACGTTAAAGCGATTAAAAATTTGCTGGCGCAATTGGATGAGCGCAATGCTCGTGTGTGGTACATCAATCCCAATGAAAAAGCAGAAACACCAGTCCCGTTCTTTGATGGCAAATATGCAATTCGTAATATCGGAGCCGAGCAATTTGCGCGCTGGGATTCACTGGCCGCTAAACATACATTTAATTTGCCGCCGCTGAATGATTTGTTTACCGACAAACCGGCGCCGATTGTAGAGAGCCTTTATCTCAAGCCGCATCAGGTTGTTAGCCAAGCCGGTGTTGAAGCTTACTTGACCCATGCAGAACATTATCGTGAAGATAAGGGGCAGGTATCGGTGCAAATCAATGTCGATTTTTCACTGAAATCCCCCAAAGAAATCGTACTGTCTTCCTTGATTAATGATATTTACAACAAACAAACCATGACCTTGGCAGATCGCGCCGGGCGCGCCTCATTGGGTATTTCTGCAACGGTAATGGATGCCAATAGTCAGGGTATTTTTATTTCGGGCTACACCACTAAACATCCGTTGCTGTTAGAGCATATGCTAAAAGAATTTTCTGCGTTGGATATTAGCGATAAAGCATTTAATGAAGCGCTTGATAGCTTTCAGCAAAATGTTGCTAACAAAGAAAAGAACCATGTGTTTCGCCAGTTGTTTGGCCACGGCCAGCGCCTGACCAGCAAAGTGCAATGGACCGATGAGCAACTGCTCGCCGCCGCAAAAACAATTAGCAAGGCGGATGTGGCTGCTTACCATGCCGCCATTAAACGTGATCCGCTGTTGCGCATTTTTGCGGTCGGCAATTACACCGAGGCGCAAGTAAAAGAAATGGCTTTGGCGGCGGCTGAGATTTTTCCTGGTGCCCGTACACCGGCGCAACGCGTGGTCAACCAATATGTGACGCCCGCCCCCGGCAAAGCCATTCACTTTAACGACGATGTTGAGCTTGCCGATAGTGCGGTTTTGCAAGCCTGGTTTGGCAATAAAAAATCTGATGATGAACAAGCGCAGTTGGCGGTATTAAATTCGCTGTTCAGCAATGACTTTTTTATGCAATTGCGCACCCATGAACAATTGGGCTATGTGGTGACCAGTTTTAATTATCCAGTTGATGATGTGCCCGGCTTTGTGATGTTAGTGCAAAGTTCCAATACCGATCTGCCGGGTATCAAGGCGCGTATGGATAAATTCCGCACTGAATATCTGGCCAAGCTAAAAGCCACTGAGCCAGCAGAAATCGAGCAAGCCAAGCAAGCAATGATCGCCAATGTATTGCAAAAGCCAACGGATTTTTATGCTGAAGCTGGCCTCTACACCGGTGAATTCTGGCATGGCAAATACCAGTTTGATGGTCGTGACCGTTACCTGGCGTCACTGCAAAAAGTCACTAAAGAGGATTTGGTAAAAATTTACGAGCAGTTATTGCTAAGCGATAAAGTGGGTAAAGCGTTGTTGCAATTGCGTGGTACCAACTTCAAAGCAAAACCTTTTGCACCGGCAAAATAATTCTATCGCGCTCCGGGCCGATCAAGCTGATGTGTCATCCCCGCGCGCGGGGATCCGCAGGACTTAAGATCAAAAGCTGGACTCCCGCCAGCGGGAGTGACGATGAAGCACTGATTGGCTCAGGAGCATAGCGCTGGTAATGTCTTTGCCGGGGCCATTGGATTAGAATGGTCATATTATTAAATTTTAGCGAGTGAACCATGAGCGACAAAAGCGACGACGATCTGTTCTGGGAATTGGTTGAAAAATTTATCGAGCAAGCCAATAACGCTTGTGAAGAGGTTGATCCAGGTATTGTGAGCGCTGCGTTAATGAATGCGACAGCACGTTTTAATACTTTCGTAGTAGCGCAAAGCTCACTCGATAAAAATGAGTTCGCTGAGGACGTAGAGGGTACGACAAATTATTTAAGTGGGCGCTACCGCGATTTTCTGAAAGAGCATATGGAAGACTATCGCGCGAATTACACCAGTCTGATTGGTGCTAGGGAATTGCCAGAGGAGTAGCGGGTTATAGGGTTGTTTAGTTTTGTTAATCCCGCTTTCTTTATCGGCACGCCAGTGGGATTATCTGTCGGCTAAATAGTCCGATAAGGGTAAGAATACGGATGCGTGCCTATGTCTAATCATTTTTATCATCTCCTCTCCGCGTGGTTGCCGCTGAAAGATGAGGCTAACTGGGTTCTGGGTGCGGTGATTCATACGCGCGGTTCGGTGTATCGCAAAACCGGTGCCTTGATGTTGCTCAGCGATGCGGGACACCAGCTCGGGTTATTAAGCGGCGGTTGTATAGAATCAGATTTGCTATTGCAGGCACGCAAGGTGATTGCTCTGGATAAATCGCGCCGTGTTGTCTACGACGCAGCAGATGACGGCAACATCGCCTGGCGGCTTGGTATAGGTTGCGGTGGTGCGGCGGAAATCTTATTGCACCCCTGTAATGCCTTGAATGATTTTCTTCAATTGCCTTCTGTTCTTACTTGTTTGCAACAGCAGCAAGCGTGCAATTATTTTTTGCAAATTAATCACGCGCACGCGAGTTTTATTCCTTGCTCTCGAAAATTCTCACAGCGCCAGCATGGCAGTATTCAGCCAGAATCGGTGATGCTTGATCACACAGATAGTGATGAAAAAAATCTGGTTACCTTAATTAATCCACTACCGCATCTATTAATTCTTGGCAGTGGTGTGGATGTTATTCCCCTGTGCAATTTGGCGTTGGTGATGGGGTGGCGGGTTACCCTGGCGGATCACCGGTTAAATTCCAGCAAGCGCGAGAATTTTCCCGCCGCAATTAGCCTGCTGAATCTATCGGCTGCGGAATTGCAGCAGGATTTGTTGCAGCAAATCGATGCTGTGGTGGTTGCTCATCACAACCTGAGTTTGGATGCAGCGGCAATCGCCGCACTGCAAGCGCGCGAGCTAATAAATCCCTATATTGGTTTGCTCGGTCCCGCCAAACGCAAAGCAGACGTGTTGGCAACAGCGGGATTAAGCGAGGTGCAATTACGCTATCCCATTGCTGGGCCAATGGGGCTGGCGCTTGGTGGTGATTTGCCCGAGAGTATTGCGTTGTCGGTATTAGCGGAATGCCATGCACGAGTCTTTGGTAGTAGCGCACTGCCTTTAAGCGAGCTGCGAATGGTTGTGCGAGCATGAGTACACTCAAATGATCACTGGCGGCATTGAATTGGATTGCCTGATCTTGGCGGCGGGTAGTGCAAGCCGTTTTGGTAGTTGCAAGCAATTGGCAGATTGGCGTGGGCGGTCTTTGCTTGCTAACAGTATCGCGACAGCACGTGTGCTTGAACCAGCGCGAATTTATGTTGTGGCCGGTGCTTTTTATTCCCAGCTATTACAGGCACAACCGGAGTTGGACGCTGAATTAAAAGGATCTGCTAATCGCCCCATTGAATTATTGCAATTTCCCGCGTGGAAATTGGGTGTAGGAAATTCACTTGCGTTTGGCATAAAACATTTGCAAAACAGCCGTCCGGTATTGGTACTCTTGGGTGACCAGCCTCTCGTTAGTACGCAGGATCTGCGTAATTTATATCAGGCTTTCTGTAAAAATCCTGACAAGATTGTCTGCGCCAGTTTTGCCAATACTCTGGGCGTGCCAGCTCTATTTCCAGCACACTTTAAAGCACGGCTATATGAATGTCGTGGTGATCGCGGTGCAAAAAAAGTATTGATGGACTATCCCAATCAGGTG
>CAIOHY010000641.1 GCA_903858205.1 uncultured Cellvibrio sp. | reverse complement strand
CAGAACTGCTTGGACCTGAAGCAGATCAATACGAAAAAAATTGTGACACCTTAGATGTTTGGTTTGACTCTGGCACCACGCACTGGCATTTCATTCGCGGCTCGCATCGCGATGAGCTATTGACTAATGAAGCACAAACTCCAAATGGTCGCTTTGCAGATCTATACCTGGAAGGTTCTGACCAGCATCGCGGCTGGTTCCACTCCTCCCTATTAACTGGCGCCATGCTTGATGGCAAGCCGCCTTATAAAGCGCTCTTAACGCACGGCTTTACTGTCGATGGTCAAGGCCGCAAGATGAGTAAGTCTGTGGGTAATGTGATTGCGCCACAACAGGTTGCCGATAAGCTAGGCGCCGAGATTATTCGCCTGTGGGTTGCTTCAACTGATTACTCGGGTGAGATGACCATCTCCGATGAGATTCTTAAACGGGTTACCGAAAGTTATCGCCGTATTCGCAATACCTTGCGTTTCTTATTGGCCAACCTTTCTGACTTTGATCCCAGCAAGCATGCCATGCCCGCAGATCAATGGCTAGAAATCGATCGCTACGCTGTCGCTTTAGCAAATCAACTGCAAAGCGATGTGCAAGCCCATTACAAAGCTTATGAGTTTCAACCAGCAGTGTCACGCATGCTGAGCTTCTGCTCTGAAGATTTGGGTGGCTTTTATTTAGACATCCTCAAAGATCGCCTGTATACCAGCGCTCCAGACTCAGCAGATCGTCGTGCCGCACAGAATGCTCTCTTTCATATCACTCGCAATCTGCTCAAGTGGCTAGCTCCCTTCCTCTCCTTTACGGCAGAAGAAGCATGGCAGTCACTTCCACATGGGTCTGGTGAGAAAGTACAAGAATCGATCTTCATGGAAGAATTCGGCGCCTTCCCAGAAATTGCCCAAGCAGTTGAATTACTTGCTAAGTGGAATCGCATCCGTGAGATTCGCTCTGAAGTGACCAAGGCCATTGAGATCGAGCGTGAGGCTGGCAATGTCGGCTCATCACTTCAGGCTGAACTGACTATTAAAGTGAGTAATATTGACTTTGCAATCCTCCATTCACTGGAAGATGACTTACGCTTTGTCACGATCACCTCTAGCGCGAACATTGAGTTAAGTAACGGTGGTTTAGAGGTTCTAGTTCGAGGCAGCCAATACAAAAAATGTGGACGTTGTTGGCATCACACCGAGGATGTCGGTAGCAATGCTGAACATCCAGAGTTGTGCGGTCGCTGCATCATCAATCTGTTTGGTAGCGGCGAACACCGTTTGTTTGCATAAAAACTCAATCAATAAACCTCTTGATGAATAAAGCTCAGAACCTACCATTACTGCGTTCCCTAGCAATAGCCACATTGGTACTACTGCTAGACCAGCTCAGCAAATGGTCTGCACTAAGCAATCTCAAGTTGGGCATTCCGGAAGAAGTGTTGCCTTTTATGAATTGGTTACTCCTATTCAATCCAGGGGCAGCGTTTTCTTTTCTGGCGCAGAGCTCTGGTTGGCAACGTTGGTTCTTCACCATTCTTGGTTTGGCAGCCTCCCTCTATATCCTTTGGCTGCTCCGCAAAAACCAGTCTGACAAAATGCTCTCGTGGGCCCTTAGCCTTATTTTGGGCGGCGCCCTTGGTAATGTTCTGGATCGCATCATGTATGGAGCGGTCGTGGATTTTATCGACCTACATTACGGCAACTGGCACTGGCCAGCCTTCAATATTGCCGATAGCGCGATCTGCATAGGCGCTACGCTCATTGTTTTTAGTGAATTACGTAAGTCATTTGGCAAATCCCCTCAATCCCATTAAGCTGACGCCATGCAATCACTTTTGAACAAAAAAATCGTTCTCGGAATCTCCGGGGGCATCGCGGCTTATAAGTCCGCAGAGCTCGCTCGCCTCTTAATGCAAGAAGGCGCATCCGTGCAAGTGGTGATGACCGAGGCAGCACAACAGTTTGTGACGCCAGTGACGATGCAAGCTCTCACTGGAAACCCGGTTTTCACGAGCCAATGGGATAGCAGTGTTGCCAACAATATGGCGCACATCGAGTTATCCAGAGCTGCAGATGCGATTCTGATTGCTCCTGCCAGCGCAGATCTGATGGCAAAACTTTCTCTCGGTCTGGCGGATGATTTATTGACTACGCTTTGCCTCGCAAGAGACTGTCCCCTGCTGTTAGCACCTGCGATGAATAAACAGATGTGGGAACATGCGGCCACACAAAGAAGTGTGACACGACTCACACAAGATAAGGTTGCATTGCTGGGTCCTGCTAGCGGTGCTCAAGCCTGCGGCGAGGTTGGTATGGGCAGAATGCTCGAGCCAGCAGAAATCACAGATCAATTGATTGCTTTTTTTCAGAAGAAACCATTAGCTGGTAAAAAAGTATTAATTACAGCAGGACCGACTTTCGAAGCAATCGATCCTGTGCGCGGCATTACCAATCGCAGCTCCGGCAAGATGGGCTTTGCGATTGCGAGAGCAGCTGTTGAGGCCGGCGCACAAGTACATTTAGTTGCTGGCCCCTGCGATCTCAAAACGCCTTTAGACGCAACTGGAATGATTGCCCGTACCAATGTCATGAGCGCAAAAGAAATGCACGCTGCCACGCTGAGCGCTACCGATTGCGATATTTTCTTTGCTGTTGCAGCGGTGGCTGACTGGGGGATTGCCAAACCCGCTAAAGAAAAGATAAAGCGCCAAGGCAAACAAGCGCCAAACCTTGAATTTATTGCCAACCCAGACATTCTTCTGGATGTGGCAAAAACTGTAAAGACCACCGCTGGCAAGTCATATCCATACTGCGTTGGCTTTGCAGCTGAATCGAACGATCTTGAAAAACATGCAAACGAAAAGCGTAAACGCAAAGGTATCCCAATGGTAGTTGGCAATATTGGCCCCGAAACTTTTGGTAGCGATCTAAACCAACTACTCATCATTGATGAGAGCGGCAGCAAGAAAATAGCGAAAGCAGAAAAACTCCAACTTGCCCGTCAACTCATTCAGTTGGTCGCCAAGAAGATTTAAATCTGATTCGTTTCTTTTATTTACATTCCCAGTTTTAGGAAATCCCATGCAATCCCTTCAAGTCAAAATTCTCGATGAACGTATGCGTGATCAGCTGCCCGCCTACGGAACGCCTGGCAGCGCTGGCTTAGATCTGCGTGCCTGCATTGATGAAACCATTGAGATTGCGCCTGGACAAACCATACTGGTACCCACCGGCCTAGCAATCTTTGTAGAAGACCCACGCTACGCAGCCTTTATTTTGCCCCGCTCAGGCCTTGGTCATAAACATGGCATCGTCCTTGGCAACTTAGTGGGTTTGATTGATTCGGATTACCAAGGCCAGCTGATGGTGAGCACCTGGAATCGTGGATCCACTCCATTCAAACTAGAGCCAATGGAGCGCCTAGCTCAGTTAGTAGTCATGCCGGTTCTACAAGTGCAACTCAAAGTGGTTGAAGAGTTCACTGAAAGCAGTCGTGGGGCTGGAGGCTTTGGAAGTACTGGCAGAGCCTAAAGCATGAATCAACAACGGTCGTAAACATCCTCAGGCAACAAAAAGCCACTCGAAGGTGGCTTTTTGTTTATTCAAAGAACGATTACTTCCGAATATGCGCATGCCGAGCGGCATCTTGCGACATACCAGCGCCCTTGCCTTCACGAGATTCTTTTTCAGCAGTAATTTCTTTGCGACGCTCTTTGCAAGAACCAGCGATCTCTTGCAGCGCTTTACGAGCACGCGCAGCTGAGGCTTTAATACCCTTTCCTTGAAACTTTTCATTTTCAGCTTTGTAGGCTTCAAAAGCATCCAGTAAT
>CAIOHY010000640.1 GCA_903858205.1 uncultured Cellvibrio sp. | reverse complement strand
GTTTGAATGGATGGGAAATGCAGTATTGGGATGCCGCCAACCTGCGCCATACCCGCTGGTTATCGCAGCGGCCTGATGCGCGCGCGCAAGCCGATTTTGTGCGCACCTGCGGCTTTAGTTTGGATCAGGTCGAATGGGCGGAAGCCGATGCCAATTTGCTCCCGCGCCCGTGGAATGAGAAACCCTTTTGGAGCAAAGAAAACCTAACCAGTGAAGCTGTCGCGACCAAACTTATCGCCGGCGTTCTATTCGCCTGGGTAACTTTAGAATTGGGCATGGGGTTGGGCACGCAAATTAAACAGTCCTACCTGGCTGCTTCAGTCGCCGCACAAAACGAAGCCATGAGTGATTTGGTCAGCCAGCGCGATGGCGCTCTGCGCCAAAAAGAATTCAATCAGGCGATCAGTGAACTAACGGCAGCGCCAACCCCCTTGTTTATCGCAGCAGAGGTACATAAGTGTCTGGCTGTGTTTGATTTCAGTATCCTCGATTGGCAATACCAGCGTGGTCAGTTGGTGGTGATTCTGCAAAAAGAGGGGCTGGATACCCGCGCGCTTATTGAATCCTGTGCGGCTAACCCCGCTTTTACCGATGTGCGCGTCGAGCCGGGTCTGACGCCTGATCAAACCCGCGTCTTATTCAGCCTTCCAGGAGCGGTAGCCGAGGGCGAGCCTAATGTTTGATAACTTGCACAAAGCCCTGTTGCCGCACTGGTTGCAATTGCAGCAGCAGGCCAGCGCCAACCCGCGCTTGCGTTGGATGCTTTGGGGTATTTTGTATATTTTTCTGATGTACTTTGCACTCAGTCTGAGTGACTGGCGCGCACAGCAGGGGCAAAGTATCAACCAACTCCAGCGCACCGCCATCAAACTGGAGCAGTTGGAATCGCAAACAGAATGGCCCCAGCGCTGGGCTGATGAAAAACAAGTGAGCGAGCAGCTCAACAAGCGGCTCTGGAAAGCCACCACGCCTGGCTTGGCGGAAGCAGATTTGCAAAACTATCTGCGCAATCTCTTGAATAATCACAATGCGGATGGCGTGCGCCTCCGTTTAGCCCCGACTGAAACTCTGGTCATTGGTGGTGAATCGCTATTCAAGGTGAGTGCCGAGGTGTCAGGTGTCATCGGCAGTACGCGAATCAACGCCTTTATGCGCGCCATGGCCGAGCATCCGCAAATACTGCTGGTGGAGCGGTTTAGCTACAGCCCCCAGCGCGCTGGTCAATTAAGCCTATTGGTTACCGGTTATTTCTCTGCCGCTGAAGAACCCGCATCGGAGGCTGACAATGCTGCGCCTTAATCTCGCCCAGTTGCCCTTGCATCAGCAAAAGCTCTACAAGCTGGTCATAGCTGCTACAGGTGCTGCATTCTTGCTCGGCCTGTTCTGGGTTTTGCTCGGCTTTAGCGACCAAACTCCCGCTGCCGATAATGAATGGCAAGCAACTTCCATCGCAGCCGGTGAAGATCCTCTCGCACAGTTCGTCGCGCTGGATGAAAAACCGCGCTGGTTTACGGAAGCCGGCGCACAGGTCGCAGTCCAGCCGGTAGACGATCCGCTTAAAGCCCTGGAAGGCAAACCCGAGAGCCTCCGCCTTACAGGTCTAGTTACTCAAGGCGACAAAACCTACGCATTGTTCCTCCCTCTGATCGCGCTAGAAGGCTCGACTGGAAAGCCCGCGATTCGCCAATTAGGAGAAGGCGATACATTGGTGGGAGAGTGGGTTGTAAAACGCATCAGCCACAACCAGGTGGAAATTCAGCAGGGCGACGAAACCCAAACCCTCAAGATGTATCAACCCAAAGCTAAGTAGCACTTTTGTGCTACACTCGGTCAAACACCCGAGGAGCGCCAAATGTCCACCACTACCATCCGCATGCCTGACGAGTTAAAGGCACGCGTCACAGCAGCAGCACAAAAAGCGGGCACCACAGCGCACAACTTTATTCTGCAAGCCATCGCTGAAAAAGCGCAGCAAGAAGAGCTGTACAGCGAATTTAATGAGCAGGCCGAGCGCCGCTATGCCGCCATTCTGGCTACCGGAAAAACCATCCCCTGGAATGAGATGCGCAGCTATCTTGAGCAGCAAACTTTAGGCAAGCCTGAATCAAGCGCGTCAGGCACAACAGAAAAATTGTCCTGAATATGGCGCGCATAGAGTTAGCACCGGAAGTCAATGACGACTTCGCCAGAATTATTGAGCACCTGCTAAGCTACGATGTCACTAACTCTAAAGCGCGAATCCAGGAAATAATTCAAGCGATTTCAGTGCTTGAACACAATCCTTGTATCGGCCGCCCTGCACAACAACAAAAGCGTGAATTGGTGATAGGTAAAGATTCGCGTGGTTATCTAGCGCTTTATCGCTATCTCCCGGAAATCGATACGGTATTCGTATTGGCTATTCGCAGCCAAAAGGAAGCGGGATACAAATAGTCGTCATCCCCGCCTGCGGGAGCCGCAGGCCAGCGAAGCGAATCCATAGGTCTTCACAAAGCCTTGCGCGCCGCCACTTAGTTAATCAAACTACCCGCCCATCAAAGACCCACACCATTGCTAGCCGGGAAGTCATCATAATGTTCAGCCTTAGTGCCCGTTCTCTCGTATTAACCAGCCTTAAATGTGCGGCCTCCTTGGGGGTGCTGATGGCACTCACAAGTTGTAGCAACCTTTGGCACAAGCCAACCGCTGCGGAGCAGGGCAAAGAGATCATCAAATTTGAGCCCCTGCGCGATGCAAAAGATTTTGCCACCATCACCAGCCAGCCGCAGTCCCAGCAACAGCAGCCACAAGTAACCAAATTCAAATCCGGCCCCGGCATTAGCATCACCAGTACCGTGGCCGATGCTACGGCAAAAGAGTTATCACTCAATCTCACTGGTGCTCCTATCAGTGGTAATTATCACAATATGCCGTTACCCGTGTTCATCAATGAGGTGTTTGGTGAGCAGCTCGGCCTTTCTTTCACGCTCGATCCGCAAATAGAAAAGCAGGAAGACCTGGTTACTCTGCGTTTGATTGAGGCTGTCCCCCCAGCAGAGTTGTTTCGTGTGGCTATGCGGACTCTGAATACCTATGGTGTTGCCGTGTCCCAGCAGGGAGAGGTGCTGAGTTTTACGATAGATAAAAATATCACTGCAGGAGAGACACCTTTATTAGTGAGTGGTCGTACTTTGCCGGAAGTGCCGCAATCGCATCGCCCGATTTTTATGTTTGTGCCTTTGAAGGTGGTGACGAATGCTAAGGTCGCCAGCTGGGTAACAGATGCTCTCAGTGGAAAAGATATCAAAATAAGTGAAGATCCTTCACGGAATGCCGTACTGCTAAAAGGCAAGCCTGATTTAGTTAATCAAGCACTGGCGATCATAGAAGTACTTGATCAGCCAGTAATGCGCGGAAAATTTTCTACCAGTATTGAGCCTGCTTTTGTGAAAGTGGATTCACTTAGCAAGAACTTGAAAGAAGTTCTTAATGCAGAGGGGTACGATGCAACAATTAAATCGCAAACGGGTTCAATTATCCTCATTCCGCTTGAGGGAACAAATCAACTGGTGGTATTCGCTTCGTCTCAACAAATTATCAATCACGTGCGTGAATGGGTGGAAGTGTTAGATCGCCGCCAGCAGATGAGTATTGACCAAGGTATATTTACCTACGAAGTACGCAATACGGAAGCGGCACACATTGTTGAGTTATTGAATGGTTTTGAAAATGGCGGTAGCAGTGGTGCCAGTCGCTCCGGGCTGAGTTCGGGCGGGCTAGATTCCGGTAGTGCGGTTTCCGATGTAACTACCAGTTCAGATACACAGGGCTCCGGCGTTCAAGGCGCTAGCGCACGTATCAACGGCGGTAATTTTGTGGTGGATACCAACCGCAATACAATTATTTACAAAGGTAGCGGTCAGGCTTGGTTGGATATGTTGCCGGTTATCCAAACACTGGATAAAGCCGCCCCTTCAGTGCTCATTGAGGTGCTTTTGGCCGAAGTTACCCTCAACGATGAAGAAAAAACCGGTTTTGAATTTCTTGCATCGGGGTCGCAAAAAGTCGGTGGTAAGGCCTACGCCAGTAAAATATCCACACTGGGTGGTTTGGGGCTAGGTACCGCGGGTTTGAGTGCCACGCTTGATAGTGCAGGTGACACGCGTGCGATCCTAAACCTGTTTTATGAAAATAAGCGCGCAGAAATTCGCTCGCGCCCGCGGCTCATGGTAAAAAGCGGCCAACAGGCTACTATAGATGTGGGTACAGAGGTGCCGACGGTTAGCTCTAACTCGCAATCCACAGTCAATACTGATGCGCCCGTATTGCAAAGCATCCAGTACCGTAAGACTGGTGTGCGCCTTACGGTAATGCCGGTTGTGCATGCATCTGGCCATGTGGACATTGAGATTGAGCAAGAGCTAAGTGAGGCGCAGCCCAACAAAAGCAGCAGTATTGATTCGCCGAGCGTGTTTAACCGCAAAATCCAGACAACGGTGACCTTGCAGGATGGTGGCTCTATTCTGCTTGGCGGTTTAATTTCCAGTACCAAATCCTTGGGCAATACTGGGGTTCCATGGTTTGGAAAAATGCCTATAATCGGTAAGCTTCTGAGTGCAGATAGTAACTCATCAGCGCG
>CAIOHY010000639.1 GCA_903858205.1 uncultured Cellvibrio sp. | reverse complement strand
TACTTTATTTTTTTGTCGTTGATCCTATTGGTTATTTTTTTTGGTTTCGCCACCGATAATTTTTTTTCGTTATCGACACTAACGGCGCTGTTAAATCAATTGCCCGCGTTAACCCTTGTTACCATCGGTATGACCTTGGTACTTATTTCGGGCGGAATTGATTTGTCTGTAGGCGCTGTTGTGGCGTTAAGTGCGGGCGTCATTGGCATTGTGAAAAATACTTACGGTTTGAGTTTGCCCGTTGCCGCGTTCTGTGGAATATCGGCCGGTGCTTGTGCCGGTTTGATCAACGGATTTTTAGGTAGTTACATGCGCTTGCCGATTTTTATTGTCACTCTGGGGATGCTTGAGGCCGCCCGTGGTTTAGCCTATTTAGCCACTGATTCACAAACGATTTATATGGGTGCCGGAATTCAAAAAATTGCGATGCCACTGATGATGGGGGGCGTTTCTATTGCATTGGTGAGCGCAATTACGCTAGTAGTCGTAGGTCAGTTTGTGCTGACGCGCACTCTCTTTGGCCGCTACCTGATTGCCATTGGAACCAATGAAACTGCCGCGCGCCTATCCGGTATCAACACCAAACCTTACGTGCTCGGTGTGTTAGTAATTTCTGGCGTATTAGCGGGTTTGGCCGGGCTGATGAATGCGGCTTATCTCGGAGCTGCAGACCCCAATGCTGGCGTGGGTTTGGAGTTGTCTGCTATCGCCGCTGCGGTTATCGGCGGTACCAGTTTGATGGGAGGGCGCGGCTCTATTGTCGGCGCTTTTATCGGTGTGCTTATTATTTCCGTATTGCAAAATGGTTTGGCGCAAATGGGAATTTCCGAGCCGGTAAAACGGTTGGTGACAGGTGCCGTGATTATTTTTGCGGTGATCATTGATAAATGGCGTTCACATTCCTGATTGCGAAAAACGATTTTTTTGGTGCGTGCTAAACAGTTTTACTAGAGGTGAGATGATGAAAATAAAACACGGGTTGATGATCCTGACTGTGTTGGGATCTGTCGGGTGTCAGCCGCACACAACGACGCAACACAAACCAACTTCATCGCATCCATCTAATCCCTTGGTTGATCCACATCTGAATTATTCCGGTTATCAGCCGACGGGTTCCGAACGTCGCATTTCGCGCAGTCAGTATCGTAATCAGCTGGAAGGTTTTTGGTTGGGGCAATGTATCGCCAATTGGACGGGATTAGTGACTGAGTTCGATAAAAGCAAAGCGCCTTTTTATACCAGCGCCGATTGGAATACACCTGACCTGCCAAATGCTTGGGGCAATTATGTGCCTCACACACGCACCATCGGTTTTTACTTCGTCAATAAAGGTCAGCCTTGGGGCGCAGATGATGATACCGATATGGAGTATCTCTATCAGCATTTGTTGGAAACTCATCGGGTTAGTCTGTTAACACCGCAACAAATTAGCGCCGGTTGGCTAAAACATATCTACTCAAATGAGGAAGCACCTTTTTATAAAATGTTTCCCAACTCAACCCCTGAGCGAGAAAATTTTTTATGGGTATCCAATGAAAAAGCCTATTACTTGATGCAAGCTGGATTATTGCCACCGGCAACCAGTGAGCCAGAACATAATCAAAATGCTCACAGCATTGATGCACAATTAACAACGGAAATATTTGGCTTGTTTGCGCCTGCGCGTCCCGATGTTGCATTGGCGATGGCAGAGTTGCCGGTGCGTGTGACCGCGAAAGGCGATGCTGAATGGGCAGCAAAATTTTATGTGCTCATGTATTCACTTGCTGCGGCATCCGATGCGAATGCAACCATGGAGGCGCGCACACTCTGGATGGCAGCTACCGCGCGAACCTATATGCCCAACGATTCTTCCGTGGCAAAAATGTACGATTTTGTAAAAGCCTCTTACGATGCTAACCCCGATAAATCCGATTGGGAAAAAACCCGGGATCAGGTCTACGAGCGATATCAATTAGCCCAACACGATGGCTACGTTTATCGCGAAGGTTTTGATGCAGGCATTAATTTTGCCGCGAGTTTAGTGAGTCTTTTTTATGGGCAAGGTGACATCGCCAAGACGATAAAGATCGCGACCTTAGCGGGTTGGGACTCAGATAATCCTGCCGCAACCTGGGGCGGGCTGTTGGGATTTATGTTAGGTAAAGACGGCGTAGAAAAAGCCTTCGCGCAACACAACCTATCGGACACCTATTGGATCCACCGCACTCGCCGTAATTTCCCTGATCACACGCCCAATACAGACGGTGAAGATACCTTCGCTGGCATGGCGCAGCGCGGTATTTATATCCTTGATCGCGTAGTCATTGAACAAATGAAAGGCGGAGTCAATCTTGCTGAGGATCTATGGTACGTACCTGCGCGTTGATTAACAGAACGCCCAGGTTTTTGGAATCGGCTAGCTAAGCACTAGCCGTTAAACTTGCGTTGTTATAGCCGTCCGGCATTTAGTAATGTCTTCATTTCTTGCCAAACGCTTCTTTCATCAATCGCTTTTTGGCGTAGTTGTTGTAGTTCCGCGTTGGAAAAAATGCGCCCCTGTTTTACAACCGCATCTGGATTGACAAGTGCAGACAGATTCTCAAGAGGATTATGTGCCGATAAAATCAGGTCGGCATTGTAGCCGATAGCAACTTGTCCTAACTCTGAACCTTTACCCAAGGCTTTTGCTGCATTGATCGTTGCCGCTCGCAAGACAGCAATGGTTGGAATGCCTGACTGTTGCATTAATTCCATCTCTTTGTGAGTTGCAAGGCCGTGGGGCGATAACAATACGCCACAATCTGAACCGACCAATAATTCAATCTCCGCTTGATACAACTCCCGAGTGATGTGTTGCAAGAAGATCAAGGTTTTTTGATTGTGCTCAACCATCTTCGCAGGACTATTGAGCCAACGTTTAATGTGATTCTGCTTTTCCTCCAGCGCGATAATTGGCGAAATGTAATCCTTCGGTAATGCATCTATATAGAGTTGTTTTTGTTTGCTGATTTCGGTCAGTTGCCAAAAAATATTCAAGGTCGGCGTAATCGGCGTGTTCAGCATTTTTAATGTGGCGATGGTTTCATCCAGCTTTTTTTGATCCTGCTGATAATTCAGTGGCCCTTGAAAGATATCTTCAACATGTTCAAGTGACTGCAACCCTGCCAGCGCTTTCCATTCCATATCGGCCGGTGGGTGAGGGCCATGTTTGGCAACGGGAATTTTCTGCTTTTTTGCTTCGCGCAATAGTGCTGCTAATACGGGCGCATCCAAATTGCCATAGGCTTTTATCACATCATAGCCTTGTTGTTTGGCCTTTATTACAGCGTTGACAGCATCACTTGGAGTTTTTGCTGGGTAGTGCATGTGCGCGTTGGTAAACCCGGAAATAATGGGGCTACTCACGGTTATGGTGCTGCCAATCATGCTGCCTTCTGCAAGTTGTTCGCGCCACTGCAATTGGTCTTTCACACCATTCATCAATCGTAGATGGGTAACACCGTGGGATAGTGCAATAGTAAATGCTGCAGTGTCATAAGCATGCGCATGCATATCGATAAGCCCGGGCGAAACATAACGCCCCATGCCATCATGTCGGATAAAATCTTTTTCATTGAGTGGCGTTTGGGCTGGGTTAATAGCGGCAATCTTGTGATTACGTACCAGCAGCTGACGATTTTTGACGATCTTGCCCGTATTAACATCGAGAATATGGACGTTATCGATATAAAAAGAAGCGATCGTTTTTTCGTCGTGACTACTTGCATAGGCTGGTAAGTAGCTGATTGTGGTGAACAGAATGATGGCTGCGATTGCAAAAGACGATGTTTTCATAAAACGTGTTTCCGTGTGATTAATTGGAAACACTATTTCATGAATGTGCGTACTGATCGTCTAATCCCTTGATACTAAACGGTTGGAATCTTGATTCTGTAATTGTTGTTTGCTGCGAAATTCACTCGGCGTCATGCCGGTTGCTTTTTTGAATGATTGATTGAAGGTTGCTTTTGAACTAAAGCCAGCGGCAAAAGCAAGATCCGTGAAGTTGGTGTTGTCGTCTTCCCGTAAGGCGTGTTTGATCTGCTCAATGCGATGCTGGTTGATGTAATCGTTAAACGACATACCGGCGACCAAATTAATACAGCGGGAAATATCCCGCGTCGCCATGCCAGATAAGTCTGCGAGTTGATTAAGGCTGAGACGAGGCTGGCAATACCAATTGTGCGCGCGGATTTCTTTATCGAGAATCGCAAACAGGCTTTGATAATCAGCAGCAGATTCTTCGTTCCTTTTAGGCTCTGTGTCGGTTAACGATGATTCGGCGATTGTTGAGCCAGCTAATGTCTCTAACCCCGCGCGCCGATCATTAAGAATCAAGATGAGTAGCAGCAAAATAATGAAAAAAATAAACGTACTTGCCGCATAGCCAATCATATTCAGTTGCGCGCCTAGCTCAAGTTGGAAATTAAGCCTTAGAAGATCCAACGCACCAATCAAGGTAGATACACCAATTAACCAACCAAACCATGCTAAAGAAACCTCGGCGGCGTCTGATCGTTGTTTTGTGAGCTGTCGATTGAATTCAATAATCAGTCGTAGTGTCAAGAGCGCGTAGATAACTCGCCATAGAGTTCCTACTGCAATAACCGATTGCGTGTGGGCGGTGAAAGGTAACGCCATTAACATGGGCAAAAAATGCCAAGCGGCTTGATAGCCGATAAAGCCATTAGTCAGTCGCTTGACGGCAAAATACGGTGCTGGGCCGTAGCCCAGCACAAAGACGGGAGAAATTAAGTGAAGCTCGCGGGAAATTTGCAGGTCTTCCAATAGATTGGCTAGCGCTGCGAGGCTCACCAACACGAGCAGTAAGCAAACTCCGCGATAGGCGGGTGTCATGATGAACATCAAGGCACCCATCACTGCGATAGACAGCATCCCTGCATTTAACAAACTGACTAGTGTCACCAGATCCATTGAATTGATAATCTCGTTAAATCCGATATTACGGCGCTACACAATCCAAACACTGCACATAAATTCCCTGTGGGTCATTCATGCGTTGCAAATCGCTCAGTGGTTTTAATGCGGGTGCAAGGTTGTTTAACACCTTGAGTGATGCAAAATTTTCCAGAAGGGATTTGGGTACAAATGCACCGGCATGCCCTTGTGCGAGTGAACGCAAAAATTCCTCTTTGGGCGAAAGCGGGCGTTGTACAAATTCCACTTGGTAGCTGCTCAAATCCGCTGCTTGTGCGATGGCGGTAATTACATCGTTTAATGTCCCTAACTCGTCAACCAAACCAATTTCTTTGGCTTTGTTGCCAGTCCATACATGGCCTTGTGCGATTTCATCAATCGCTTTCACTTCCTGTTTGCGTGCGTCGGCGACGAGTGTAATGAAGCGTTGATAAATATTATCCACACTCAATTGCACAACCTTGCCCGCTTTTTCAGACAAAGGACGGTCAAGGCGCATAGTGCCCGCCAATTCAGTAGTGCCTACGCCGTCAGTATTAATGCCAATTTTTTGCAGGGATTTTTCCAGTGTAGGGAATGCGCCGAATACGCCAATTGAGCCGGTAATAGTGGTGGGTTGCGCCCAGATTTTATCGCCAGCGGTGGCAATCCAATAACCGCCGGATGCAGCGACTGTGCCCATGGAAATATAAATGGGAATTTTTTTCTCGCGCAGCGCGATAATTTCCGAGCGAATAATTTCCGATGCAAAGGCGCTGCCACCACCGGAATCGATGCGAATGACCAAGGCCTTTACCGCATCGTCATCGCCAACCTGACGCAATAATTCCAGCATGCTTTCGCTGCCGATGGTGCCGTCGGGTTGATGTCCATCTACAATCGAACCAGACGCAACAATGACAGCAACTTTGTTTTTCTCCAGTGTGTGATGTTTGCGTACATCGGCGAGATAGGATTTTACGCCCACGCCCTTGTACCAATCGCCATCTTCACTTTTTCCTGCGTGTTCGATAAGTATTTTTTCCATATCCTGGCGCGAAACAATTTTATCCACCAGTGCTTTTTCCAGCGCGAGTTTAGCGCTATCGCCGGTGGTTAGCGCCATATGTGCGTCGAGATTATTGACGTAATCATTAATACTACCCGGTGGCAATTTGCGTAAGCTTTCAATTTTTCCGGTGTAGCCCGCCCAGAGTTCATTGATCCATTGCGCATTGTGCTCGCGTGATTCAGCCGACATATCGTCGCGCAAATAGGGTTCAAGGTAATCTTTGTATTTGCCGGAGCGGAAGGCGTGGATGGTGACGCCGACTTTATCCAGTGCTGTTTTGTAGTAGTTCATGTAGCGGCCGTAGCCGGTAATTTCGACCAGACCCATTTCATGCAAATAAATTTCGTCAGCAAAACTGGCGAGGTAATATTGGTCTTGTGAGTAGTTGTCGCTCACGGCGATAATTTTTTTGCCGGCATTTTTAAAATTTTCCAGCGCTTGGCCAATATCATTCATTTTGCTTACGCCACCGCCAAGCAAGCGGCCTGGCTCTAATACCAGCAGGGTGACGCGTTTATCTTTTGCGGCTTTGTTGATTGCTTCAACAAGATCGCTCACCAGTGTTTCGTTTTCTTCTGGATCTTCATCGGAAAGCAATAAGCTCGTGGGGTCAATGTAACTGCGTTGGTCTACCAACAGTCCGGTTGGCGCAAGGCGCAATGCGAAGGTTTCCGGTAGCGGCTTTGGTGCACTTGACCCTATGGCAATAACAAAGACGATGATGAGCACAATAAATAATGTGTTCATCAACGCATTGCGGAACCAGGTAATGCCGGCTCCCAATCCGCTAAAAAAAATATGCCAGCCGCTGCGTTTTTTTGGTTTGGGCAACGGCGGCCCGGCCCGGTTTGGTTGCGATGCACCTGGTTGCGGTGGATTGTGCGGCGCAGGTGGTTCGTAATAATTCACAGACACAATGATTTCCTTCTGAAAAATTTATGAATGTTGGGTTTTGGTAGACAAATAATAATTCCAGTATTGCAACCAGCGGCTAGTCATCATGGCGGCCATAAACATGGTGCTTACCAGCAGGGTAATCAACCAATCGCTCCACAACCAGCGGCTCATCAGCAGCGGGATAATCGCGGCAAAATACATGAGGGCGACAAAACACAGCCAACTATAAGTCCGATGTGTTTCGCGCAGCAGTGCTGGAATGAAAATCAGCAGCGGAATAATTTGCAGCAGCCAGAGTGCGAGCTTGCCGTTCTCATTAATGATATTGAGTAAGCTAAATAAGACCAACAAGCCGATGTAAGTGGCACGCACTATGAGGCGACCAACGCGCAATTTTTTATGCAGCACAACTGAGTCTGCATCCGTTATCACAATCACTTTTTTCGGTTTTTCATCTGACGGCGTGTCATGGTGTTCTGGGGGAGTAGTCATACATCAACCTTGTCGTTATGGCGCGAGTATTAATTCGAAAGTGCTAGTGCCAGGGTCGCGACACGTTTGCCCAGCGCTTGGCAGAGAGTAATTTCTTCGCTGCTGAGTTTGGTGGGAGTATCGCCGCTGGCGAGATGCGATGCACCGTAGGGTGTGCCGCCCGTGCGCGTGTTACTGATGCCGGCTTCGCTGTAGGGAATGCCGGTAATTACCATGCCGTGATGCAAGAGTGGCAGCATCATCGAGAGCAGGGTGGATTCTTGTCCGCCGTGCAATGTTGATGTCGATGTAAATACAGCAGCGGGTTTGTTAATTAAATCGCCATTTAACCAAAGGCCACTGGTGCCATCGAGAAAATATTTCATCGGTGCCGCCATATTGCCAAAGCGGGTAGGGCTGCCGAGAATTAAACCGCTGCAATTTTTCACATCCGTTTCGCTGCAATAAATCGCGCCGCTATCGGGAACGGCGGGTTCGCTGGCTTCGATCACTGTCGATACCGCTGGCACGGTACGTAAGCGCGCTTCAATACCCGTTACTTGTTCAACGCCGCGCGCAATCTGTTTTGCCATTTCGAGCGTGGAGCCGTTGCGGCTGTAATACAAAACTAAAATATAGGGCGTCATAAAATGCTCTTCACGTTTTCCGGCGGCCGACCGATCACTGCTTTATCGCCATTGATCGCAATCGGTCGTTCAATTAATTTGGGGTTTTCTACCATCGCCTTGATCAATGCAGCGTCGCTGAGTTTTTCATCGGCGAGGTTCAGGTCTTTATACGCATCTTCACCCTTGCGCAACAACTCCCGTGCACTGATTCCTAATTTTTCCACTATCGCCTTCAATGTTTTGGCATTGGGGGGCGTTTCTAAATACAGAATGACCTCGGGTTCATGCCCCTGTTCACGTAACAGGTTCAGCGCCTCACGCGATTTTGAGCAGCGTGGGTTGTGATAAAGTGTGACCATAATTCTCTCTTGATAAGGTCTATTTACGATGGCGCGGCAGATTATAGCGGCTGCGCCCTCACTTGGTTTAAGGATTTAACGTTATGCCCTTTTTGTCGTCGGTTGACGCGGTACGCAAGACTTATCGCTGGCTGCTGGGTTTCTTTTGCTTGATGGTGCGCCAGTATCAGGCGAAATCCTGTCAGAAAAGTGCTGCTTCACTCACTTATGTCACGCTCTTTGCCACTGTCCCTATGATGACAGTGACCTATTCCATGTTTTCGATTATCCCTGCATTCCAAAATCTGGGTGATCAACTCCAGTCCCTGCTGTTCCAACATTTTTTGCCCAACAGTGAGCAGGATCTGGGTAAATACCTAAAAGACTTTTCTGAACAAGCGCGCAATTTGACCGCCTTCGGCCTGGTGTTTTTGTTGGTATCGGCTTACTTGATGCTCAAGAACATCGAGCAAAACTTCAACGGTATTTGGGGTGTGCCGCGCGGACGTCGCGGCGTCGCAAATTTTCTACTTTATTGGGCGATATTGAGCCTGGGGCCTTTGTTGCTGGGTGCGGCTTTAGCCATGAGCACCTATCTCACCTCCTTCCGGTTGTTGGTGGGAACCTACGACAGTCTCGGCGTATTCGAGTTGGTGTTCCAGTTTGCGCCCTGGGTGCTTACCTGGGCGGCATTTACGCTGTTGTTTGTCGCCGTCCCTAACTGCAAGGTGTCGGTCAGGCACGCCCTGATTGGCGGCTTTTTTACCACCCTCGGGTTCCAGAGCTTAAAGGCCGCATTCGGGTGGATTGTGGGGCACTCGTCATTCACATTGGTTTATGGCGCTTTTGCTGCGCTGCCGTTGTTTTTACTGTGGGTGAACCTGATTTGGACGGTCATTTTGGGTGGTGCTGTGTTCGTCCACACCATCGGTGCGCACCAGATAGTTTTACGCGACCGCAACTACCCCGACTTATTCGCGAGTTTGATGATTTTGTGGCGTTGTTATCGCGCCTCGGAAAAAGGCATGGCGGTTCCGGAGCGCGAGCTGTTGCACCAAGGTCTGGCGGCAGAGCAGTGGTTGCGGATCCGCGATGCGCTGGTCAAAAATCATGTGATCACCGCTAATTATCAGGGGCATTACCTGCTTAGCCAGAATCTTCATTTGTTGAGTTTGCAGCAATTGAGCGATATTTTGGAGTTGCCACGCCAGCTTCCCCAAGACAAGGAGGGCTTGGTCAATGTGCCTTGGGGGGCTGAAGCCATGCGGATTTTGGACGGGGTTGATACCAGTCGTGAGCAGTTATTGGCGGTCAGCATCGCCACTCTTTTTGCGCAGCAAAGGCCTGCCGGGGCGACCTCTTTAAGCGATTAATTGTTGATTAATCGCAAAGCGCGGTAAAAAACTCGCTGCGAGTAAAAATCCCTGACTATACTCTTCATAGATCAAGTTGATTTGCGCTCTCAGGTTTGGGGCTAGTATTCATCTTTACTCATTTCATTAATTAAAAGAAACGTTTACACCATGGCGACACCTCTACTAATTTGTGATGACTCCATGATGGCGCGCAAGCAAGTCGCGCGCTCCTTACCAGAAGGTTGGGATGTTGAGATCACCTTTGCCACCAACGGCGCAGAAGGCATACAGGCTATACGTGAAGGCAAGGGTGAGATGGTTTTTCTCGACCTTACCATGCCCGAGATGGATGGCTATCAGGTGCTGGAAGCGGTAAAGACCGAAAGGCTCGATGCCATGATCATCGTGATCTCGGGCGATATCCAACCCACTGCCCATGCGCGAGTCACCCAACTTGGGGCGCTGGATTTTATTCAAAAGCCAGTAAACGCTGAGAAATTGGCCGAGACCCTGAAGAAATTCGGCTTGATTTAATCCTGCTAGTGTTTTCCCGCCCGACCCGCTAGATTGCTCCGCTTTGAAGCGCGATTCCAATCTTACGGGTTAGTTGTTATGCAATTCTCAGGCTTCGGCCAAAAACTCTGCACTGATGCCGGCATAGTCACCCTGATGGATGACTTGGGCGAAGCCCTACGGGTCAATCCCGATATGATTTTTATGGGCGGCGGAAACCCTGCACGAATCCCGGAAATGGAGCAGGCGTTTGAAGATGCGCTGCGCGCCACCCTCGCTGATCCTCAACAAACCCACCAGCTGCTGGGCGTCTACCAGCCACCGCAAGGCGATGCCGAATTGCTGGATGCCATCGCCGACTTATTGCGCAATGAATATCAGTGGCCAATTTCGCGCGCGAATATCGCGCTCGCCAACGGCAGTCAGTCTGCATTTTTTGTGTTGTTTAATTTGTTTGCAGGTGATTACGCCGACGGCTCGAAAAAACGCATTCAGTTACCGCTCACGCCAGAATATTTGGGATACAGCGACTTGGGGCTCAGTGCGGATTTTTTTACCGCAACGCGCCCGAGTATCGAACTGCTGCCGGATGGTTTTTTTAAATACCATGTGGATTTTTCACAACTCAAGATTACCAGTGAGACAGGTGCACTCTGCGTGTCGCGCCCCACTAATCCGACTGGTAATGTGATCAGCGATGACGAATTGATAAAACTGGATGAACTGGCGCACGCGCATCAAGTCCCGTTTATTGTTGATGGCGCTTACGGCACTCCCTTCCCGAATATTGTATTTGCTGATGCGCAACCCCATTGGAATGACAACACCATCCTCGTGCTCAGCCTCTCCAAGTTGGGGCTGCCCGGCGCTCGCACGGGTATTGTTATCGCTAATCCGGATGTGATTAATGCGTTCGCCAAGGCCAATACGATTTTAAGTTTAGCCACTGGCAATTTCGGCCCCGCACTTGCGCGGCATTTGTTGGCCGATGGAAAAATCTTGCAATTGAGCCGCGAGGTCGTCGCTCCTTTTTATCGTGCGCGTATGGAACATGCAGTCGCGACCTTTAAAAAATACCTCGGCGATTTGCCGTGTTTTATTCACAAACCGGAGGGCGCGATTTTTTTATGGCTCTGGTTTAAAGATTTGCCGATCAGTAGCGAAGAACTTTATCAGCGCTTAAAAGCGCGCGGTGTGCTTGTCGTTTCCGGCCATCATTTCTTTCTCGGTTTGGCGGGTGATTGGCAGCATTGCCACGAATGTATTCGTGTGACCTATTGTCAGGATGCAAGTGTAGTGGAGCAGGGTGCGAAGATTATTGCGGATGAAGTTCGTCAGATTTTTAGTGGTGCAAACACATAAGCTCTTGCAAGCGTTTTTCCCATTGCCAATAAAAAACCCGAAACAGCAGTTACTGTTTCGGGTTTAAATCTCGCCTTAAAAAAAGCGATCACAGTCTTACGTTATTCATTATTATTTACAGACCAGTTCCATTTACCCACACGTTGTTGATACGGCCATTAGCGGTTGGCATAACGACATTGCGGTAACCAGCCTTTTCGGCAATTGTCATCAACACGTTGGTGTGGTTAACCACCCCTTGCTCACTGGTTTGATCACCCCAGCGCTTGCCTGTTTCTCCTAGCGGACGTAAATCCACCGACCGGCCAGTTACCAAACCGGCGTTTTTGCCGCCTGCCAGGAACATAGGGATGCGGTGGTGATTGTGGAAGTTGCCGTGGCCGAGATCGGAAACGGTGCAGATGATGGTGTTATCCAACAAGCTGCCGTTTACATCCGGCGTGACTGCCAGTTTTTGGATGAACTGGCGAATCTGCGCCATCCACCAGATTTTACTGGTGGTATGTGCAGCGGCATCCTGATGCGATAAGTCGTGGTCGCCAGTGCCAGTACCGGGTACTACGATCGGCGATACCGGCACTCCGTACATAAACGCCATGCTGCGGGTGATACCGCAGGAGAGAGTCGCAACCGCGATGTCTTGTTGAATGGCGGAGATATTTGCCAGCACTTGGGTTGCCCAAAGCGCTTGCTCCTCACCACCTACAATCGCATCAACGCGCGGTTTGATACTGGTGCTGACATCCAGACATCCTCCCGAGGAGGAGCTGTTCAGACGTTGCTCCAATACATCCAGCGCGGCGACATGCTGCTCCAAACGCTCGCGCTCGATGCTACCTAATTGAGTGCTCAGGCGGTTGAGGTCTTCACGGGCGCGCGCCAGGACTTGCGCCTGATTGGTATCGACACCGGTATTGGTGCCGCCGAACAATTGCGGATACAAAATACGCGGGTCATCGACCGGATGCAGGCTGGTGCCGTTGTCGTAGCTGATACGCTTGCTGGTGTCGCTACCCCATTTGGTGCCCACGCCCATTTGAACCGATGGACGCGAAACGCCCGACGTGGCGCGATTGGCCCAGTCTTCACGACCCATTTGTACCTCAATTGAGGAGGCGCCTGTTGCAGAACTGGCTACTCCGGTCAGGCATTTCAGCGCGCCGCCTTCGTGGGTATTGGCACTACCTTCGTAACCAATGCCATCGAGAAAGACCAGTTGATTCGCGACCGTTTGCAAGGGAGCAGTCATCGCTGGAAAGGTGGCGCCCGTCAATGAGCCAGCGCGCGGAAAGAACACATCTGGTACACAGCCGTTGGGGTGATAGATAAACAAGGTGCGAATTCGCTGCACGTCAGCCGCCATGGCTGAACGCGCCAATAGTGTTGCCAAGGGGGTCATCGCTAAAGAACCGGCCGCAATGGCTTTGAGTAGTGAACGTCTTTTCATGATGACTCCTATTTACGGGTCAGGAAGGTTGGAGAGGTAACGGTTTCAAGCATCATGTCGCGCAGATCCGTCGATTTGTTCTGCCAGCGTGAGTAGCTTGATGTCACCGCACATTCATTCGGTTCAGAGACGCCAGTGGCGAAGCGTTGATACTGCTTGGTCACACATTTCGACGTTGATTCGACGCCAGCCGTAGCCAGTACCGTGGAAAGGCCGCGCAAATCGGTGAACGAGTAACTGTCCGACTCGGTCATCACAGATAAGCCAGAGATAGTGCCGCTGGCATTGATCGCAATGTTGTTACCTTCGGTAGTGCGGAAACGGCCGACAGCATCGTAGTTTTCAAAACCGAAACCAATTTCGTCGATGTACTGATGACAGGACTGGCAATTGGGGTTGTTAGTATGCGCGGCAAAACGTTCGCGGGTCGGTTTGTTGGGGTTCAGTGGTTCAACCTCGCCTACGTTCGGAGGTGGTGGTGCAAACTCCTGGCAGAGCAAGTTGCGACGCACCAACAGACCGCGGTGGATCGGGTGAGATCCGGTAACTGTTGCCAAGGTTGCGGTGACCGCACCCATCGCAAGCACACCACCGCGCTGGTTATTGGTGGTGACTCTTTGGAAGTTGGTACCGGTCACGCCAGTCATGCCGTAGTAACTGGCGAGTGCGCCATTTACAAAGGTAAAGTTAGGGTTAAACACGTCCGCCATTTTGTAACCCGGCTTCAGGAACAATTCGTTCAGGAAGGTTTCCAGCTCGGTCTTCATCGCGCTACCGATCGCTTGGCTAAATTGCGGATACAGGGTTTTATCGCGTTGCAGATTGGCAACATCATCCACATGCAACCATTGCAAACCAAAATGGCTGAATTGGCTCGCGGCTTTGGATGTCGCCAACAAACGTTCCGCTTGAGCGCGCAACTGTGCCGGTGTGGTCAAACGATTATTGTCTGCTTCGGTAAAGAGAGTGGCATCCGGCATAGAGCCGACGAAGGTGTAGGACAGCAGGTTGGCGGTTTCGTAGGGAGTCAGATTGCTTTTGCCGCTCACAACGCTACCAATTTCAGTGCGGTAGAGGAAGTTGGGCGATGACAGCATCGATTGAATGACCAATCTCGCGCCCGCGTCGTTGCTGCTACCCAAGCGGAACAGGTTGCTGTACGAGGTTTGCTCGGCGGCTACCAAGGGGCGACGGAAAGCCTTCTTACCAAACGCAGGTACAAAGCTGCTGGCACACTGATCGCGAGTGGTTCCCGCAGCGCAGCTAAGAATATTGGTCAGGCTGACAGTTTCTGCCACTTGTTTTGCCGCATTCCAGTAGGCATCCATACGGCCATTGTTGATTTTGCTGGCTTCAGCATTGTTATCGAATCCTTTTACCTCGGTATCGGGTTCAAAACTGGCGGCGATAGTGGCGCCGGTGCTGATGTTCAGCAAATCATTGATGGTGTTAGCGTACTCGCGATTGGTGAGCAAACGCAGGCGGCGAGGCAGTACATCTTCATCGGCATTACAGCTCACAACCGGTTTCCAGCTGAGGATGTAATCTGCAATCGCTGTGGCGCAGTCACCGACGCAGGCGGTCGGGTTACCCAGAGGCATGGTTGCATCGATCTTGCTGATTAAGGTCGCTCGGGTCCAACGGTCAAGCACAATCGGACGCATGGCGTTATCGCCGCGCGCACCATGGCAATTTGCGCAACCTTTATCAACATAGAGCTGGGCTCCGCTGAGTATGGGCGCGCTGCTTGAACTACCGGAACTTTTCGAGCTGGTGGAGCTGCTTAATGACGAGCTGCTGGATGATATGCGGCTACTGGAACTCATCGACGATGAGGTAATGACTGGGGTCAATGATTGGAAATAAGCCGCCGTATCTGCCGCGCACTGGCCGGTACAGACACCTACGTTGCCTTTGGGCATGTTTTCTTCAATGTACTTCGCCATTCCCATCGCTGTAGTAAAACGCAGGTTTCTCGGATCAATTTTGCTCAAACTTGAACCGGCCGTACCATCGGCATTTACTGCATGGCAGAACTTGCAGCCAATCTCCGGATTCTCCCAATGGGTTTTGCCGCGTGCTGCATCGCCTACATAGCTGACACTGGATGAACTCATCGAAGAGCTGCTAACGGAGCTGCGGCTAGAGGCTGATGAGCTGGAAGGATCTACGCCGGTGAGGCCAAGTGTGACTTCATTACTGGGTAGCGACGGAACGCTATCGGTGTAGCTAATCACTTTGTAGGTAAACGGACCGCCGGTGTTAAGCAGGTTGTCTACATAAGTGGACAGGTTGGCGCCAATATTCGCTTTCGTGGTCCAGCGCCCATCTGCACCTTTGCGACGTACCAAAAAGCCGGTTTCGTTGGCGCTCGTGTCTGCCCAATTCAGGGTGGCATCACCACTTCCATTGCTGACATTACCTACCAAACTCAGCGGTGCAGTAGGTGCTGCTGCGAGGGTAATAGCGGGGATGTTAGTGGGATTATACGTGGTCAGGAACATTTTGAAGTAGACCGGTACTTTTTCGCCGATGTTGCTGGCACCTGCCGTCACTCGGAGTAACTCGATACCCGCATTCAAATCGAAATCAGTAGAGTTGATGACGATTGGCTTGCGCGGTGAAAAACTGACGCTGTTATTGGCGTGCTTGATCACCAGTGCCTCGAATGTCAGGGGCTTAGTAACACCGTGCAATATCAGGCTACCGGCAAGGCTCAGGGTACTGGTAGTGCCAGCCGCCATCGCGTCTATCGCCGCGAGATCCAGTTGGGTGGTGAAGTGCAAGTTTGGTAGGTAGCTGGATTCGAACAGCATGCTCTGCATACGCGTATTGCGTATATCTATCCCGGTCAAAATACTTGCCAGCGGAATCGTCATAGTTGCCTGGCCGCTGCTCGAAACAGTGCCTTTTAGCTGACCAAAGGTGAATGTCTCCGCTACGTTGGTATTTTTGACCGAAACGAAGTTGAGTACCGATTTGGTCTCGTTTAGCAACCAGCGTGCCCCGTTAGCGGGAATGCTGCTGCTACTTGTGCTTCGGCTGGTAGTGAATCCGCTGCTGCTGCTCCATCGGCTGCTGCTACTCGCGCTGCGGCTTGTGGTAAATCCACTACTGCTGCTCGCGCTGCGGCTTGTGGTAAACCCGCTACTGCTACTCCGGCTGCTGCTAGTCGTTGGAAAAGCGCTACTGGCGGAGCTGGCAGTGCCGCCGCAGGCGACGCCATTGAGTGTGAAACTGGTGGGTTTTACACCCGGGGCATTGTTGTGTGTAAAGCCAAAACTGACTTTGCCGTTGGCGGGCAGGTTGCCGTTATAACTTACATTTCGAACACACATATTTTTGCCGTTGGCAGTGTAAGTCCCATTCCAGAGGTTGGTGACAACTTCGTTGCCATTGAATGCCCAGCAGAGTTCCCAGCTGGTTTTGGCTGCACTGGTGTTAGTAATAACCAAGTCCTGCTGGCCGCCAGAACCCCAGTTGTTGCTGGTGTTGTAGTTCACGCTACATGCACCCTGCGCGAAGGCGCTACCGGAGGCGATTAGCCCCAGGGAAAGCATCGACAGTTTCAATAATTTTTTCATCTCGAATGTTCTCCAGTCCGATTAACGGGCGTCATAGATGAGGGTGAAATCCACGGGTACCGCAGTGCTAATCGATGCGATACCGACTGCCGCGCGCAAGGCCTCGACACCGGTTGTGAGTGCGTAGTCCGGCGCATTCACCACCACAGGTGACAGGTTCTGAACGAGTATCCGGGTGGCAGTGAGCCGTTGTACGGACACCTTAGTGGTGACGGGGGAAGTCACACCATGCAGGTTGAGACTGGCTGTGATGGGGAGTTCACTGGTGTTGCCGACGGCAATATTGGCCAAAAGATCTGCTGGCAAATTGAGTGTCACGGTTGCAACAGGAAAGCTACTGATCTCGAAGAGTAAATCGCGCATGCGTTCGTCACGCAAAGCAATATTGGTATTCACGCTGCTCAGATCGATCGTTAGATTTGCAGCACCGGTCACGCTAATCGCACCGCTAATGCGGGTGAAGTTATGTACCTCGACATTGTGGGTATTTTTAGTGGTGACAAAGTTTACGTAGGAGGCCGCGTTGTCCAGACTCCAGGCCACTGTCGTCATAGCTGACGAGCTTGAGCTGCTTCTTGAGCTAGGCGCCATTGACGATGAAGATACAACGGATGATGAGACGGCGGATGATGAGACGGCGGAGCTGCTGGTTCGCGATGATGAGGATGCCGCCGACGATGACCTTTGAGTTCCACAGGCTGCACCGTTGATCACTGGAATCTCGGCAGCGGCTGCGCCTTTGGTGCCTTGAAAACCAAAGTCCACTGATTGATTTGGCTGTAATGTGCCATTCCAGCTCAGGTTAGTTGCAGTGTAAGGATTGCTGCCAGTGAGTGTGGTGTTAAAACTGTTGGTAATGCGGTTGTCGCCGCTGTACCGCCAGTTAATGTTCCAGCCATTGATCGCGCTAGTCCCATCGTTGGTTATTTTTATTCTGGCGGAAAATCCATTATTCCACTGACTTTCTATTGTGTACTGGCAAGCAGCATAAGAAGTAGTGGAAAGAGTGGATACCGCCAGGGAAAACCCTGCCGCATAGAGGGAGCGTGTTAGCACTCCCACCAGGCGAGGGTTGATCGCAGAGGCTTTAAAGCTACTCATAGTTTCTTCCTCGAAAGTAAAGGCCGAATCGATTCGGCATGGTTGTTTTAATGCACTTGCTAAAAACGATTGTTCACTGGAGCTAGCTGTATGATTGCGCTACCAAATGGCGCGCAAGTAAACCGCAATTATTTTCGTGTCGCGTAAAATTGAATTAACCGAGAAGTGCAAGCCGAAAAAATCAGCTGCAATTCAAATGAAGCAGTAAACACTACGTATAAATTTGTTGTCGTTAGGTTTTATTTACTGCTGTGTTTGGTTTGTATTTTTGATCTTGAAAAATCAATTATTGTTCTAGTTAGCCACGGTAAAAATAGCTGCCGCTTATTATTGTCAATAAACGTGAATTGTAAAACCCATCAGTTGGCTATTGTGATGCAGTCGACATTGTGTCGCATTATTTTTTTATTTTTTGCGTATCAACACAAATCTTCGCATCAGTTATGACACTTCAATCTTCATTTTAATACTAACGTGATATTGCCTGTGGAAGAAGGTGTTGCATGTGAAAAAATCGAACTGTGTTTGTATTGCTTGTTGGTGTGCCGCAAGCATTAAGAAACATAATAAAAAAAGCGAAATTTATTGCGAATGCATTTCTTCCGTGATTGCTTCGAGGTGCTCCATTGGCGGCTTGACGAATCCGCTGATTGATCTGTGAGTATTTGCCCGAATAACGTGTTCTTGCGTTAATTATTATTTCAGTATTTCAGTATTTCAGTATTTCAGTATTTCGTTAGTTCTTATTGGCTCTCTAAATGGTAGGAGTATTCGAATTTTTTTTCAGGTTTTCAATATAGCGAATGCCGAGTAATTTCAGGATAAGAGTACGGAAGGCTTTACCGATTGGATAGAAAATTTTAGAGCCCAGTTTGGTGCTGAATACGTAGTAATTTATACGATTAAAAATACCGGATGGCGTGCTCAGTAGCGTTAGCATATGAATTGCATCGGCCCCATAGTAAATGGCATCTTTAAACTTCAACACCATCCCCTGATCTATATCCAACCCCAAGCGGGTTATCTTATCCATTAGTTCACCTGGCTGCCGCGCATCAACCAACTGCAAATTGCCCACTGCTTTGCGAATGCGAATATATTTGCAGTAAGTTTTACACACCGGACATTCGCCATCGTATACCAACCAGACGTCTTCTTTGGGGGTTTGTATCTGAGTCATGTTACTGATCTCGCTCTATTGTGGAGTGAAGTCGTGTCGATGGCGCCTAAATATAAAAGCAGCACTAATGTTTGCGTGTTCCATTGGGAGTTGATTCGCAAAGTCTTTCATTTAAGTAGCGATTCATCAAGGTTCGTGCGAAGCTATGTTTAATAGGGACTTTGAAACATTGCGCGGAAGACGCTTCATTACAGATATTCATAATGTGATACATGGACCGGTTAAGTATTTCGTAACTAGGTTAAATAACTTTGCTTGATCTGATGTGTTTTTATTAGCTTCGAATCTATTCGCTCAGCCGCAAATAACTATTCCTAATGAAGCGTTAATGTCGGCAGCTAATTAAAATTCTGGTGGCTACTCAAATTACTAACAAGGACTAAATCATGGCAACTAAAACCTCACGGACTGTTACTGCTAGAAGCTCTTTCCAGAAATTTTTTTTCGTAACCTTTTTTGTAACTTTCATGTTGGCAATTTCCAACGCGGTCAATGCAATTCAAATTACCCTTGAGCCGGATGACTATGGTGTTGGCGCGCCTCTGGAAAATGAGTTTGTGACTACAGCCTGGGTGGACGGCCCGCTAAAAAATCAGAAATGGAGTAGTGCTCTATTGGCTCGAGATGGTCGTGAGTATGACCCAAATTATTCGGCGCCGACCGGCACTTTAATTTTTGGCGCTTTTCCGTTCATTTATGATGAGCATAGTCCGGCGGCCAGTTTTGGTGGGCTGGGAATTAAATTTCATCAGGATGTTAAAAGAATAACGTTACTTGCCAACAGCATCTATCCCCCTGGGGACCTGTCGGCTGTCTGGGCCGCATTTGATATCGATGGGAATCAAATTGCGTCTGGCTATGCTGGTGGTGACCGGCCAGCGACAGAGACTTTCGCAATTGAAATTCACAGCAAAGGAGTCCGTTCGTTGATTTTAGGTGGCGACTACGCCACGTCCGCAATTTGTTTCGACCGCCTTACCTTCGAAGTGGATGCGGCCTTTCTTTCTGAACCCGGCACGATGATTATTTTCATCATAGGTTTGGCAATGCTAATCCTGCGGCCGAAGCGTAAACAGCGATCACATTAGCGATTCAAGGCTTGCGCTGTATTCTCGATTCGGACGCAGATTCAGTTTTTTCAGCAGCTATGGCGACGGCCTCATACGCATCGATAATATACTGCACATCATACTGCCGACTTAATTGTACTCTCTTGTAGTGATCCAGCGTTTTCTTTAAATAGTCTGATGCGATTTTTTTTTGTTCGGGTGTAGTGCTTTGCCAAATGAGGCTGCCGATTGGATTAATTTTTGCGAGAGGCCTGGGCTCTGTCGAGACTAACAGGATTTCATAGAAACGCCGGTTTTCAACAATCAGGATTTCATTTAGCAGGCTGCAATCTAGCTGGATTAATTGTTGTCTTAGTGTGAATTGATGGTGAACAGGGCAGAGTAAAAAATCGATATCGCTCGCAGGATTTTTTTGGTAAATCTCGCGTACAAGATCGGTCATTAAGTCACCGCCGACGCCGGCAATTATTACTAGATGTTTGCCGTTGAATTTTTGCAAGGGTAGGGCTTTAGCATCCATACAATGCATCTGCCACCGCGAATTTGATTCAGTATTTTTGGGATAAAACTGATGCAGCTTGTTTTCCAGTTGGTGCATGAGTTCAGGGACTATATCCACGAAATGGATATTAGGTGCTGCATTGTGTGCGAGTAGCGCTGCGCCTAACAATCCGTGGTCGCAACAACAATCCCAAATGTGATCGTATTGTGCGGTGACCATCGACGCAATTTGTTTTAAGCGTTTGCCAAGTTTCAATCGTACTTTCTCTCATTCAGTTGGTATCAGGCATAAAAAAGCCCCGCCAATTTTGAACTGGCGGGGCTTTTTTGACAGCTGGCTAAAAATTACTTAGCAGCGGCAGCTTTCTTTTCTTTCTCTTTGGCAATTACTGCCTCAGCTACGTTCGCAGGGCATGGAGCGTAGTGAGAGAATTCCATTGAGAATTGGCCGCGACCAGAAGTCATGGTGCGCAGGGTGCTGATGTAACCAAACATTTCTGAAAGGGGTACGTTAGCCTTGATGCGCACGCCAGTCACGTTAGCTTCTTGGCCAGAGATCATGCCGCGACGACGGTTCAAGTCACCGATCACATCACCTACGTGATCTTCGGGGCTGTACACGTCAACCTTCATGATTGGTTCAAGCAGTTGTGGGCCTGCTTTTGGCATAGATTGACGGAACGCGCCTTTTGCAGCGATTTCAAACGCAATTGCCGATGAGTCAACGGCGTGGAAGCCACCGTCGAACAGGTCAATTTCAACATCCAATACCGGGAAGCCAGCCAATGGGCCAGTGCCCATCATAGATGCAAAACCTTTCTCAATCGCCGGGTAGAATTCTTTTGGAACGCTACCGCCAACGCATGAGGTTTTGAATACGAAGCCAGTGTTTGGCTCGCCTGGGTTGATGCGGTAATCGATCTTGCCGTACTGACCTGAACCACCTGACTGCTTCTTGTGGGTATAGCTGTCTTCGATACCGCGCGTAATAGTTTCGCGGTAGGCTACTTGTGGTTGACCAACGTTCAGCTCAACACCGTAAGTACGCTTCATGATGTCGACTTTAATATCCAGGTGCAATTCACCCATCCCTTTAAGGATGGTTTCGCCTGAATCCTGGTCGGTTTCAACGCGGAAAGTCGGATCTTCTGAAACCAGCTTGCCGATGGCAGTAGCCATCTTCTCAATCATGCTCTTGTCTTTCGGAGTTACAGCAATAGAGATTACTGGCTCTGGGAATACCATAGGCTCAAGAGTACATTCATGTTTTGGATCACACAGGGTGTGACCAGTTTGAACGTTTTTCAGGCCTACCAAAGCAACGATGTCGCCTGCTTGAGCAGTGGTCAAATCGGTACGATCGTTAGCATTCATCTCCACCATACGACCGATACGCTCGGTTTTACCGGTAAACGAGTTAAGCAGGGTATCGCCCTTGTTTAGGACGCCTGAGTAGATACGGCAGAAGGTAAGAGCACCGAAGCGGTCATCCATGATTTTGAACGCTAACGCACGGAATGGCTCATCAGCAGAAACGATAGCGTATTGGCCAGTTTCATTGCCTTCAGCATCGGTCAATGGCTGTGGGTTAACTTCAGTTGGGCTAGGCAGGTAATCAACAACGGCATCCAGCAATAATTGCATACCTTTGTTTTTAAATGCTGAGCCACAGAAAGTTGGGAAGAATACTAGGTCGCGGGTACCTTTGCGGATGCAGCGTTTGATGTCTTCGATTGAAGGCTCTTCGCCTTCCATGTAGGCCATCATCAGGTCGTCGTCTTGTTCTACGGCAGTTTCAACCAATTGACCACGGTACAACTCAACGTCGTCCACCATGTCAGCTGGGATCTCGACAACTTTGTAGTTTTCTGGCTGGCCAGAGTCATCCCATACATAGGCTTGACGATTCAGCAGGTCAACCACACCGACGAAGGTGTCTTCGCGGCCAATTGGCAGAGTCATCAGCAATGGGTGAGCGCCCAGAACTTTCTTTACTTGATCGGTAACGCGCAGGAAGTCAGCGCCAATACGGTCGAGTTTGTTTACGAAAATCAAACGAGCAACTTTAGAGTCGTTCGCGTAGCGCCAGTTGGTTTCTGACTGAGGCTCTACACCGCCTGAACCACAGAATACGCCGATACCGCCATCAAGTACTTTCAGTGAACGGTAAACTTCTACGGTGAAGTCAACGTGTCCGGGGGTATCGATAACGTTGAAGCGATGACCCTTCCAGAAACAGGTAACTGCCGCTGCTTGAATGGTGATACCACGCTCAGCTTCCTGAACCATGAAGTCAGTGGTGGATTCACCTTCGTGAACTTCGCCGATTTTGTGGATTTTACCGGTGAGTTTAAGGATACGCTCGGTGGTAGTGGTTTTACCGGCGTCAACGTGAGCGAAGATACCGATGTTTCTGTAAAGGGATAAGACAGCCATAGGACTCTCTTTTAAAGGATAAGCAAGGTTAGAAAAGCTGGGTTTGAAAATAGCGGCGTAATATACAGGAAATTATCCAAAAATGCCCAAGGAAAAAGGAGTGTAAACCTATTGTTTTACACTTTTGGTGTGGCGGTTGATCTTTTTTGAGCGGATTAGCTGTGTCCGATATCGGATACGGAGATGGCTTTAGGTACCTATGGCGCTGCAAGCCTGACCGTAGCCCAGCCAATCCTTGGTTGGGCGTTGGGGCGATGAGTGCTTGCCAAGTCAGATGATATTGCGCGAAACCCTAGTGAAAAAGTCCATCTAACGCTTTTGTTGTGGTGTTGTTTTCCAGCCTAACGCCAAAGCTGCTTTTGTAGTCCCATACACACCAACCCCATGAGTGCTTTTCTGCCGCAGTCCGTACTGCCTTCAGGTAGTTGTAACGCGACTGCTCGGGCGCTTTTTGGTAAACACCAAATGCACCCAAATAAATTTCCTTGCCGGGAGCATGTTTGTTTATCCACGCCTGCGCCATGGCAAAATCCTCGGCGATCGCCTGTTCAGTTAACTCCGTATTGGAGGTTGTGTAGGCGTAGTGATCTTTCGGTAAATGATTCGATAAATCGGGAACCCGGCCTGGGAAGTGCACTGCTGGCATAGTGTCGGGGTAGTTTTTCCAGCTGGTACGTTGGTGCGTAAAAACCGAGGGCTCATCGTAGTGCAACAGTAGGGCGACATTGGGATCTTGCGGGATTGCAACATCTTCCAGTGTTTTGAAAGTGCTGGAGAGATTTGACGTTACGTAAAGCACGCGATTTTTATCAACGCTTCTTATGGCTGCGATTAGCTCGCTATTTAACTGGTTTAGTTGCGCGTTCGTTGGTGCCATAGGTTCATTGATAAGTTCAAACCTGAGTGCCGCACCTTCATTTATAAAACGTTTTGCTACCAGCGCTAAAAAGCTCGCCGCCTTTTTGCGTTCGGTTGCGTCGGTGAACAAGCGAATATCTTGTTCATTTTTGTTGTACGAGCCAGCCGGCAAGAAATGCATATCCAGTACCGCCGCCATGCCGTTCGCTTTGGTCATCTGCAGCGCACGATCAAAAACAACAATCTTGGTTTCGTCTAAGGAGCCATCCTCTTTTAGCCAGAGGCGTCCATCAACAGGGTAACGGATATGATCAAACCCTTGCTTGGCAATCCACTGAATATCCGGCTCGCCAAACCAGTTGCCGCAGTATCCATTATTATCATCAAATTTTGCAAGCCAATGGCCGATACTTATTCCCCGCTTAAAACTATTCATCGAATGGGTAACCTTGTTAACTAAATGTTCAGATGGAGATTGCTCAACCGCAACGCTCGAATTTACTGTGATCAGTAAACTGAAGCAGGCCAGCGCCAGCCTTCGCAGAATGGCCGTATACGATTGTTTGTGGACAAAGCGAATGTTGCAGAGCGTCATAGTAGTAGCTCGATTATTTCCGATTGGTTATTCAAGTATTAACACCCTATCTTCAGTGGCTCCCAAGGTAACATCGGTGCCTTGCTCGATTTGAATATTATCGAACTTGGAATACTTACCGGTTTCGGGTGAGTAGGCTCTGGCGGAGTAATATTTTTTTGGTAGTGGTTTTTCAAATTGAATTTTGACACTGACAGGTTTTTCCGATTTGTTGAACAAATAAACAAACGGTTTATCACCGGCGACTAACGCAAATGCGGCAATGTTTTTATCGGATACCGATAGAGGAATGGCTGCAAACTTACCATTGCCTGCGCTCAGCATGAGTTTGTTTATTTCGTTGACACGCTGAAAATAGTGCGCCATGCCTTTTTCATCGAAATATTCCCACCACCAGGATAAGGGTAATACCGGCGTTGGATTGAATAGTCCGTACCAAAGTTGGCGTTTGAAGTCACTGATCATTTCTGCCGAAAAATCATCAAAATTTTTACTCCAGTCCCATTCGTAACCCGCTTCCCCGATGACATAAGGCTTATTGTGTTTAGTGACATATTCATTGATGGTGGTTGGAATAGTATCAAGTGCTTTGTAAATATGCCTTTGATTGATATCGATATGTTTTATATCGTTCATGCCTTGCACATCGCGGTGTGAAATACTGGTCGTAATGGGGCGATCATAAATATCAATGCTGGCCAAATACTCACTCATTTCAGCATGCCACTGTGTGACTGCTTTATCGGGTATAGGTGCGTCTTTATTGTGATACATGGCGTTATCAACTTCGTTGAAAAATTCCCACATGGCGATGTTCGGGCTATAGCCCCGGCGGGCGACCATGAAGCGCAGTTTGTTTTTGTATTGGGCTTTGGCGTCAGCAGACGTGAAAAATTCTTCCGGCGATGCAGCGAATCCACCATTTTTCTTGTTGTAGAGGCTGTTGTCCCAACCTGACCCCATAAGTCCGACATGACTCTCTAGTGCAAGCATGATGTACACATTATTTTTTTCAGCAATCGCGACCAGATCATCCATGCGGGCAATTCCTGTTTCGTTGAAACGTGATCTGCTGGGCGAATAACGCGAGGCGTTATCCACCCAACGCCAATCAACGGGAAGGTTCCAGTAGATCATCCATGTGCGAATAAAATTGCCACCGTTATCCGATACGCTTTTAAGCATGTCTTCATAGTTGAATCGTTTATTTTCGTGGAGTTCTTTAAAGTATTTTGAGTCATCATTGTCTCGTTTTTCCCATCCAATGTTTTTGCCTATTCCCCGAAAAAGTTCGCCGTTATCAAATCGTAATGTCCAATAATTATGAGAATGCAAGAATCCCTTATGGTTACTTTCATTCACCATAAAGTGTGCTGTTGCGGTATGTGTCTGTTTTGCTTTGGAGTTTAGCTTGACGCTATAAGTGTATTGGCCGGCCTCTTGAGGAGTGAAACGCGCTTGCCATTGCGATTTTTCGCCGCTCTTACCTGTGACGTAAAATGCGGGCAGACTCAATTTTTTTTTGCTTGGTGACACCAAATCTACATCGACGCGAATGTCGTTCTGATTGTAGGGATCATCCCATTTCTCGTGGAGCTTGATGTCAATATCCATCCGCTGGTATTGCGTATGATTTTTTTCTGCGATTGAAACATCTGGATTTTTTGCACTGCAGTGCAGGCTAGCGATGCGGCAAGTTACAGCAATCACTAAAGAAGTCAGGTATTTTTTCATAACGACAGGATCTGGTGTTGAACAAAGAAAAGTCGCGACGCAAATCGCGACTATGGGTGATTAGCGGCTCATCTCAAGAATGTTTGAGTAATCAGTTTCGCCACCGGCGTTAATACCTTTCACTCGGTAGTAGTAAACTTTACCGGGGTCCGATGTTTCATCGAACCAAAGCGGCGTAGGTTTGTAGATTTTGTCTTCGGTGTATTTTTTGACATCAAAAATAACCGAGTCTTGTACGCCTACAGCCATTACTTCCCAAGGTCCTTGTTTGCTCTCGGCGCGTTCAATATTGTATCCGGATGCGCCGGTTGATCCGCGCCAGACCAATTCACCTTTATTGCCCCAGAGAATGGGTGGTTGATCAGGTTTTTCGATAGGCGGAACTTTCATTCCTCTCATCGCATAACCTTCTTTACGAATGAGGTCTAAAATTTGTTGCGCTTGAAAATGGTATCCACTGGTAAACCCGGGAAGGTGGAATGAGTTGATGGGCGTTCCGCCTTCGTTGTGATAGTAAAAGCCGCCGTCTCTGCGGTGAGCACGAATACTCCACAGCAAGCCGCCACTGATTCCTTCCTCGCGGATGGTCTTAATCAAGGCGCGTTGGTTTTCTAATGTCGCCAAACCAAATTCGTCAATCAGCAACACTTTTTTGCCGCGTGTGCGTTCACGTTCTTCTTTGGCAATCGGCGCTAATTCCGTCGGGCCGCCAAACAGGCGATTCCAATACTCATACAAATGTGCGCTCATGATATCGATAAGGGGACTATCGATCATGGTTTGGCGGTCACCGCCAGCTTCCACTAAAAGATGGTTAGGATTAATCGTTTTAATGTACGCAGCCATTTCCAATTGCCAATTGGTAATGATGGGTTTCCATATTTCTGGCGGTAATTTGCGATCGTTGTAATAGCTGTCAAATTCGTTGCCAAACTGCCATGCGAGAATTGCGGGGTCATTTTTGTAAACGACACCGGTAATGGTGTTTTTCCGATTCATTAAATAGCGTAGAAAATGTTTAAAATCTTCTTTTACTTTTTTATCCGTCCAAAATGCACCGACTTCCGTTTTTCCCGAGAGTGCAGCAAATTCATCAACGCCACGAACAATCTCAAAGGATTGCGATGCGATAATTGGAACAAGAATGCGGACGTCATATTCTTTGCACAGAGCTAGCAACATATCGAATGATCTGAACGCATCTTCGTTGTATTGGCGACGCCCCATAACATGAAAGGGAATGCCCTTGTCTTTGGGGCTGTGGATGCCAAATGCGAACGAACGTGTTGCGCGAGCGCCCAAGCGATTTATTGAGCTGAGTAAGTCACGTAGCTCGTACTCATCGGGAAAACGGTTACTAAAATCTGGCAGAATTTGGTCTTCATTCGCTTGAATATTGGGCGCCGCCAGTCCAAGGAAAACAAAGGGTTTATCGCCTTCATAAAGCACGTCGACTTTACGAGTAATGATTGGCCAGTCTTCGCTTGCGATTGCCGGTGTTGCGAATGTAATCAGGGCCAATGTTGCTAAAAGCACAGGTTTACATCCATTCATCATTTTCATTGTTGTACCTCTGTTGGATTTCGCTCCATTAATAGTGCGACTCTCGGGAAAAATGCGCCTGTTAACCTTGTGGATTTATTTGCTGATGATAAATTCACGCGGCTTTTACGAGTGAAGATTAAAAGCCGCTAGCTGACCTTGATTAATAGATGGTGATTTCGTAAATCGAATTGCCCCACTTGGTTGCTCTGAGGTCGCAGTAAATACGGACATAACGAGCGCTTTCAGTGATGCTCTCTAAGGT
>CAIOHY010000638.1 GCA_903858205.1 uncultured Cellvibrio sp. | reverse complement strand
TGTGTCAATGATGTTAATCAAATGTTCAGGGAACTGCAGACTCATACCTTTCCAGTATGTCGTCGTTGCTGCAGAAGTGATGGTAATACCACGCTCCTGCTCTTGCTCCATCCAGTCCATGGTTGCCGCACCATCATGCACTTCACCAATTTTGTGATTAACGCCGGTGTAGAACAAAACGCGTTCTGTGGTTGTTGTCTTGCCTGCGTCAATGTGCGCAGAAATACCGATGTTGCGGTATTTGTCGATGGGGGTTTTACGTGCCACGGTTGGTACCTTTTCTTTACTGTGCGATTAGAAGCGGAAATGTGAGAAAGCTTTGTTAGCTTCTGCCATACGGTGAACTTCTTCACGCTTCTTCATTGCTCCGCCGCGACCTTCTGCAGCTTCTAATAATTCGTTGGCCAAACGTTGAGCCATAGATTTTTCACCGCGCTTTTTAGCGGCTTCGCGCACCCAGCGCATTGCCAAAGCAGAACGGCGTGATGGGCGAACTTCAACAGGAACCTGGTAGTTAGCGCCACCAACACGACGGCTCTTCACCTCAACCATTGGCTTAACGTTGCCCATAGCTGTTGAGAAAACTTCGAGTGGTTCTTTGTTTGCTTTTTTCTCGATGTGATCAAAGGCACCGTAAACGATACGCTCTGCAACCGACTTCTTGCCGTCCAACATGAGGACGTTCATGAATTTTGCTACTTCTACATTGCCGAATTTTGGATCAGGCAGGATTTCCCGTTTGGGAACTTCACGACGACGTGGCATAACTACTCCTTCAGTTCAGTTAGGGGTGGCCCACATGGATCACCCGCTCCGGTTGCCCTACTATCTAAGAAAAATTTCTTAGACGGAACAACCACTTACTTGTCTTTTAAGTCTGACAAACAATGACTTGCTACAAAAACTTCAAGCGGCTATTAAGCTGCTTTCTTGGCGCGCTTAGCACCGTACTTGGAACGAGATTGCTTACGGTCTTTAACACCTTGCAAGTCAAGTGAGCCACGAACGATGTGATAACGAACACCTGGCAAATCCTTTACACGACCGCCACGAATCAACACTACTGAGTGTTCCTGGAGGTTATGGCCTTCACCACCAATGTATGAAATCACTTCAAAACCATTGGTTAAGCGAACCTTAGCTACTTTACGCAGCGCAGAGTTAGGCTTTTTAGGGGTTGTTGTATATACACGTGTGCATACACCACGGCGCTGCGGGCTGTTTTGCAGCGCAGGGCTCTTGCTTTTAACGGTCAGCCGTGTTCTTGGCTTACGTAATAATTGATTAATTGTTGGCATAAAATAGCTCGGTTAGTACTTCTTTGTTGCTTTCTTCAAGAAAATCAATGACTTAGAGAATTTCTAGGTCAAAAAGACCCTCTTCTGAATCAGTAGAACTCAGCATTCTAGCTTGGCCAGCCTTTTCCGTCAACCTCAAGGGAAAAAAGCTGGCCTTTTTAAGCCTGAATGACCAAATTAGCTCGGATCAGCCTCCCCAGCAGGGGCAACGACTTCAGCCTCGATTTCTACAGGCATATTGGCCATTGCTTCCTCTTCAGCGGCAATCATTTGAGCGCGATCACGCTCGAATTGCTCCCTGACCTTGCGTGCACGGCGATAAGACAAGCCAGTACCAGCAGGGATTAGACGACCAATAATGACGTTTTCCTTGAGGCCACGAAGTGTATCGGTCTTGCCCATAATTGCGGCTTCGGTCAATACGCGAGTGGTTTCTTGGAAAGAGGCTGCTGAAATGAAGCTATCTGTCGACAGGGATGCCTTAGTAATACCGAGCAATACGTTCTCGAACAGAGCTGGGCGCTTACCTTCAGCAATTACTAGATCGTTAGCGTCATAAAGTTTTGAACGCTCAACTTGCTCACCAGTGATGTAGGCAGTATCACCACCATCAGTAATTTGCACGCGGCGCAACATTTGACGCACGATCACTTCAATGTGCTTGTCATTAATCTTCACGCCTTGCAAACGGTAAACGTCTTGAACTTCATCAACAATATAAATTGCTAACTCTTCAATACCTCTAAGAGTCAAGATGTCATGCGGATCAGCAGGGCCTTCTACAATCATCTCGCCCTTATTCACCACTTGACCGTCGTGAACAAGAACTTGCTTCTCTTTTGGAATCAAGAATTCATTCGCTTCGCCGTCCATATCAGTAATCACCAAGCGTTGCTTACCTTTGGTTTCTTTACCGAAGGAAACTGTTCCTGTCACTTTCGCCAATACAGCCGCATCTTTTGGTGAACGCGCTTCGAACAATTCTGCAACACGTGGCAGACCGCCAGTAATGTCGCGGGTCTTCTGTGATTCGATTGGAATACGGGCCAATACTTCACCGACTTCAACCTTCTGACCATCTTTAACAGTAATTAAGGCGCCAACTTGGAGGCCAATATTTACTGGATGCTCAGTGCCAGCAATCATTACATCATTGCCTTTTGCATCAACCAAGTTGATCATTGGACGAACGCCTTTACTTGCTGCAGAACGACGCTTGCCATCAATTACCACCAAGGTAGAAAGACCGGTTACTTCGTCAACCTGCTTAGCAACGGTTACACCCTCTTCAACGTTATCAAAGCGAGCAACTCCTGCATACTCAGAAATAATTGGACGTGTTAATGGGTCCCATGTCGCCAAGCTTGCACCGGCCTTGACTGCTGCATCTTCTTTTAGCAAAAGAGTTGCGCCGTAAGGCACTTTATGACGCTCGCGTTCACGGCCATTGTCATCAACAATCAAGGCTTCGCCTGAACGTGAAATCACAATCTGCTCACCCTTTGCGTTTTTAACAACGCGCATCGTGCCGGAGAATTTCAACGCACCATTCGACTTAGCTTCAATATTACTTGCTACCAAAGCACGAGACGCCGCTCCACCAATGTGGAAAGTACGCATTGTCAACTGTGTACCTGGCTCACCGATAGACTGAGCAGCGATCACACCTACTGCCTCACCAACGTTCACCAAGCCACCGCGACCTAAATCACGTCCATAGCACTTCGCGCATAAACCAAAGCGAGTTAAGCAAGACAATACTGTGCGGACCTTCACTTCGTCGATACCCAATGCCACGATTTGATCAACGTGATCTTCGTCAAGCAAGGTATCGTTAGTAACGATCACTTCTTGTGTATCTGGATGAACGATGTCACCGATGCATACACGACCCAAAATACGATCACGCAATGCTTCGATAATTTCACCGCCCTCAACAAGCGCCTTCATCGTTACGCCACTAGTTGCGCCGCAGTCATCTTCGATCACCACGAGGTCTTGTGTGACGTCACATAGGCGACGTGTTAAGTAACCCGAATTCGCTGTCTTCAATGCCGTATCTGCCAAGCCTTTACGTGCGCCATGGGTTGAGATGAAGTACTGTAATACGTTCAAACCTTCGCGGAAGTTTGCAGTAATTGGTGTTTCAATGATTGAGCCATCAGGCTTCGCCATCAAACCACGCATACCGGCTAACTGACGAATCTGCGCGGCAGATCCTCGCGCACCAGAATCCGCCATCATGTAGATAGAGTTAAAGGATTCTTGACGCACAGTTTTACCGTTACGGTCGATCACGTCAACGTGTGACAGCTCGTCCATCATCGCTTTACCAACTTGGTCGCCTGCAGCACCCCAAATATCAACCACGTTGTTATAACGCTCTTGATTCGTTACGAGGCCTGACATGAACTGCTTGTCATACTCTTTAACCTTGTTGGTTGCTTCGGTGATGATGCGCTCTTTAGATG
>CAIOHY010000637.1 GCA_903858205.1 uncultured Cellvibrio sp. | reverse complement strand
GGCACAGTTACAAGGATGCGGCAGGCGGCATTTTCCGCTTTCGCTTTGGGAGGCCTAGTCGGTGATAACTAATCACTTGCACAATCAAACTATTGCCGCATAACGGCAGTCTAGGTTTGTTTATGCAAGTGATTCGGCGCTAAGATTGGATCACGTTTACCTTGGGAGGGTTTTATGAAACTACAATTTTTGCAAACATCATCAGCATTGGCAATGCTTAGCGTTGGCTTAGCATTACCTGCCGCGGCAGTTGCCCAAACAAGTACAACCAAGGCATCAAATCTCGAAGAGATTGTCGTGACCGCGCAGAAGCGTGAAGAAAATGTGCAAGATGCACCATTAGCTATTTCAGCCATAACGGGCGCCACACTGGCAAAAGATCGGGTCCTTTCGATTAATGACCTGGCCCAAACCATGACGGGCATTTCGTTCACGGCAAACTCGCCGCAGGCAAACGAAATTAACATCCGCGGTGTTGTGAATACGCGCCTGACTGGGCCAACCGCCGACCAATCTGTATCAACTTTTGTTGACGATGTTTACGTTGCTCGCTCCGGGGTCCTAAACACCGCGTTCTACGATGTGGCACGGATTGAAGTCGTCCGCGGACCTCAGGGCGTGTTGCTGGGTAAAAACGTCGCGGGTGGTGCCGTCAACATCATAAGCAACAAGCCAAGCCAGGAGTTTTCGGGTGCTGTTAGCGCTTCCATTGGCAATTACAGCCTTCGACAATTTAATGGATTTATCAATGGAGCCATAACAGACGATATTTCTGGCCGCATTTCCTTCCAGTCTATCAATCGTTCTGGTTATGCCCGGGATATCCTCCATAATGTAGATCTAGAAAATTTGGATTCCACGCAAGCGCGCTTCCAATTGGCCTATGAGCCCGCAGGATCTGGCTTCAATGCCTTGTTCATTGCGGATTACTCACAAACTAGTGACGATGGCGTTCTCCGCGTTGGCGTCGAAAGCCCCACAAGTCCTCCCGGCGCTACCATTTGGTCGGGAACACGCAAGCTAATCAGCCAGCGGCTTGGCAGGACGCTAGGCCCGCGTGAAGGCTTCCCAGTGTGGCCGCAGTTTAAGGGCGACGCTGCCCCGACCCCACAGTCCGCTACGCGCGACAATTACAGCTTCATTCTAAAGCTGGAACAAGAATTAAACCAATCAATCAAACTTACAAGCAATACCGGCTATCGGAACAATAAATCCTTTACACTGTACGATCAGACCAGTCTTGGACCGGACAATGGTTTCAATCTCACGTCTGCCGAACTCGCAGGTGTTGGGGCAAGTTTGCTTTTCGCTGAACCTGTCAACTTCCGTGAAACGGGCAATTTCTTTACGCAAGAGCTCCGCGTGCAATCCACCGATGATAGCGCCAAGCTGAACTGGATTGTCGGCGCTTTCTACCTGAAGAGCAACGTCACACAACGCAATCGCTTTTGGGGGGAATCGCTCGTGCTTCCAACTCTGAGCGGCGAATCTCACTGGACCGATGGCGGACATAACGAAGATTATGCCGTATTTGGTCAGCTTACTTACCGCCTGTCAGATACGCTAAAGTTGGATGGCGGTGTGCGCTATACCCACGATAGTAAGACCGGAAATCAGCAAGGCTTCGTCGTTGCAACGGGCGACCGTTACAAGCCCACTGACACCGCGCCACTGACCCCCCTTACGGTCCCCTTCAACACGCCATATGGCAAATCTTGGAACGCATTCACGCCGCAAGCAACTTTGACCTGGACACCCAATGACGACATGATGGCCTATGCGACCATTTCGCGTGGATTTAAGGGCGGTGGCTTTCAAAACAATGCGTCGAAGGCCGTTGCAGCGAATACCGCCTATGAACCTGAAAACGTCACCAACTATGAAGTTGGTTACAAGTCAGAACTGTTCGACCGTTCGGTACGCTGGAATTCTGCGCTTTTCATGATGGAGTACAAAAATCTACAAGTTCAACAGACGTTGGCCTCGTGTCTTTGCAACGTCATCAGCAATGCTGCGAGCGCGAGCATCAAGGGCATTGAGTCCGATCTTCAATTTGCGCCGACACCACAATTGCGGGCTTGGCTAAGCGGCACCTATCTTGATGCCACTTACGACAGCTTCACTTTTGCTGGCGTAAACAATACCGGCAAGGAACTTCAGCGAACGCCCAAATTCCAGATCGCGGTGGGCGCCGAGGCATCAATCGGTTCTGGTAGCTGGGAAGATGCTCTGACCCTTAGATTGGCATATCGCTATCAAGGCAGAATGCCTTGGGCACCCGAAAATACCACTTTTGAAGAAGGCTATGGTACGCTTGACGGGCGCGCTACTCTTAACCTGCCTAACAAGAATTGGAGCTTGGCGGCCTTTGCCAAAAACATGACCAATAAGCTTTACCGGACGAATATCATCGTGTTTTTCCACGATGAAATGTCGTCATATGCACCACCGCGGACTTATGGTTTGGAGCTAAGTGCCAAGTTCTGATGCGAGACGGCCGGGGCAAGCGTTGCCTCGGCCAACTTTGTGTTAGATGACTAGGAACAGATCTATGAACCAACCGGTGGCATTAACTACACGCCGCACCATAATTGCTGCGGCAGGTGTTGCCATTTTGGCAAGTGCCAGCCCGGCGATTGCCGGCAAAAATAGGAGAGACCATATGCTCGAAACATTGAAGGCGATCATCACCGGTTGGCACAACCACGACGTCGAGGCCGTTCTAGCGCAT
>CAIOHY010000636.1 GCA_903858205.1 uncultured Cellvibrio sp. | reverse complement strand
TTCGATCAGCTTCTTCTTTTTCGATTCTTTTTTTCTCATCTTCTGCTTTAGCTGTCTCGACTTCTAATTGGGTCATTGCTGGCGTTTCCCAACTAATTGGCCCGAGCAGACCTGCGCGTATTTCAGTAATGAGTATTGATGATACTTTTTGGATTTCCACTCCGCCACCTTTGCGCGTACAGCCGCGTTTTATGCCGATGGCATCCAACAACTCCACATCGGATTCCGGTAGTTCATCCAAACCATAACGTTTTTTTAGCGCGTCGGGATAGGCCGTTAACAAATACTCGGCGGCATAAAGCGCGATATCCGCGTAATCAAAAACCGTATCTTTTATTGCGCCGGTGATTGCCAAGCGATACCCGCATGAGGGCGGCGATAATTTTGGCCACAAGAAGCCTGGTGTATCGGTTAATAAAATACCGTCTTCCAGTTTAATTTTTTGCTGCGCTTTGGTTACGCCTGCTTCGTTACCCGTTTTTGCAATGACGCGACCGGCGAGCGTATTGATAATGGTAGATTTTCCCACGTTCGGAATACCCATAATCATTGCGCGTGCAGGGCGCAGATCCCGCTGGCGTTCACTGACTAAACTGGCGCACATATTTAACAGGTTGCGGATTTGATCGGGACGTTGTTGGCTGACGGGCAGCGCTTTTACCCCAGACTCCTGCTCCATTTTTTCTACCCAGAGCGCGGTAATTGCGGGGTCAGCCAAATCGGCTTTGTTGAGCAATTTGATCAGCGGTGTATCGCCGCGCAAACTTGGCACGAGCGGATTTTCGCTGGAGAAGGGAATGCGTGCGTCGATGACTTCAATAACCACATCCACATGGGGCATGACTTCCGCAATTTCTTTGCGGGCCTTGTGCATGTGGCCGGGGAACCAATTAATTGTTGACATGTTTTACTCAAAAGGAATTTTTTTAGAGCCTGTCCAGTTTCTCACTGGAATCGAAATGATGTAGCAACAGGCATTCGTCATCGGATTCACCTTCGCAAATTACAACTGAAACCGGTGCAATGGTTGCGGCGTAGGTGGCGTCCTTGTACAAGGCATCGTTAAGTGCTTGCCACAGCGGTGCAGGAAATTCGGTGAAAAAATTAAAGCTCAGATAGAGTTTGCCTTTCTCTTCAATTGCATCCACTTCCGGGGAGCGAATGGCGCGCACGCGCTGCAAAAACTCCTCGCGGTTAAAGTCGCGGCTGTATTTGGGTTGGATTTGAATGCTGATGCATTGCATGATGGGGCTGTCCTCGGGTGCAATTGCGGCGATTATACAGAAAGCGCGCCCTGATCACCCTTAAAAAACTCGGGCTCCATCCCATCATGGCGTTGTTAAGAAGCATTAATCCTCGCCAACCCCCGTGTTGACACTAGCCGGTTTCCGTTATCATGTCGTTCGTCTTGTTCCCCCTTCGGTAAACTCTGTGTCTTCTCCCTTGTTTCGCCCCATCGCACTTGGCTTATATCTTTTGTTTTTTACTGCCGGCGTAGTTGGTGCTTTAGTATTGCCGACATTTAGCCTGTTTCTGGCAAAAGAAATTGGTGTGCGCCCGCTATTGGTGGGTTTAGCATTTGCCGGGATTGCGCTTGCGAGTATCGCCTACAATCATTGGCTCGGACACTGGTCAGATAAACTCGCAGATCGCCGCCCACTGGTGGCGTTTTGTTGCTTGCTGGGAACCCTGTCGTGTTTGATTTTTGCATTGTCGCGCAATTACTGGCTGGTAGCGTTTACAGCGATTTTTCTGCTTAGTTTATCGATGGTGTCTTTCTCGCAAATCATGGCTTACAGCTTGGATTATGCCGAGGCTGAAATTCCCCCTGAACGCATTCCATTGTTTAATGCCATTATGCGTGCGCAGATTGCATTTGCCTGGGTCGCAGGGCCACCAGCCGGGTTTTTATTGGCAACTTATTTTGGTTTTGATGTGAGTTACGGTATCGCGGCGGTGTTGTATATATTCGTCGCTGCGGCAAGTTACAAATTACTGCCACGTTTGCCCCAAAAAAATAAACCACTTAGTGTTAGCGGCGAGCAACTGGTGTTGCCTGCTTTATCGCCGGCAATTAAACAGTCGCTTTGGTTGTGTGCGATTGCATTTTCCTTGATGTGGGGCGTCAATAATGCCTACCTCATTAGCTTGCCTATTCACCTCAAAGATAATTTGCAAATCGATGCGCAGTGGATGGGTTGGGTGATGGGCACTACCGCCGCACTGGAAGTTCCTTTTATGTTATTGGCCGGGCATTACGCTAGCCGCTTCCGTTTAATTAATTTAATTCGCTGTGCGGGTGTTGCTGCGCTGATTTTGTATAGCGGAGTCTATTTTGCAAATGCGTTGTGGCACTTATTTGTACTGCAAATATTTAATGCAATTTTCATCGGCCTACTGGCAGGTTTGGGTGTATCGGTTATTCAGGATTTAATGCCAGGTCGTTCGGGTGGCGCTTCTGCGCTTTATACCAATACCACTCATATTGGAAATTTATTGAGTAGTTTAATGGTGGGCTTGGTGGCGGATTACTATGGCTACCATCAGGTGTTTTTGGCTAATATTCTGCTGGTATTCGTCGCTATTTGGGTGTTTGGTAAAGTAAAAAGTTCGCGTGAATTAGCAGCGGTTTAGAACTATAGCAGCAACGAATAAATAGCGGGTTACTGCTCAGTCCTCATCTTCATTTAACAGTTTTTCAAGATCCTCTACGCTCATCGCAAATAAGCGAGTGCGTAATTCACGCTCTATTTGCGGCATCATGGTTAAAATCACTTCTTCCACTAAGTACTGACGTGGTTTGTTGGTTTTGTGCACAATGTTTTTAGTCGAGTTGATGATTTTTTTTGCGGTTTCGTATTCAAAGAGTGGCGGGGGATTATTACCGTGCAAACGTTCGCGAATATGTTGTGGCAAAAATGGATTTTCACCACTCGCCTTGGCGAGAGGGCGAGGTTCTGCCTGGTTACCGGAGTGAGTCGCGCCCAGCTGCGTAGCGAAGGTCGGTTTTTTAACGGGCTGCGGTGGCAGAGGCGGTTCACTGGGTTTGGTTGTTGCATCGAGTTGCTCGGCAACTTTGGTGATAGCCGATTTTGGTTCATCAAATAGCGAGCCCTGACCCGGTAAAACCGATTCGTGGCGGTTGGTGAGCGTGGGCGGTTCTTGATGGTTTGATTCATCGAGAGATTCATGTTCGCCCTCCATATCTTGCAGGATGGGAATGTCATCTTCTTCGAGCAACAGTCCTTTTATCGATTCCAGTTCCTGCAATATTTCGGCTTTGGTTTTATTCGTATTGGCCATGATGCTTACCTGTCAATCGCATTATCTGTATGTTCGTATCACAATTTGCGGGTTTCAATCGGATAGCCGCGGCTTTTGTAAAAACTGAAGCGCTCGCGGCTGGATTGCAAACTCTGTTGTTCTTGAATCACCACTTCACTCAAGCGTTCAAAACGGCTGAAGTAGGGCGGTGTGGTCTTGCTCAAGTTAAGCAATAAACCTTGATGATCGCCAGCATCCTGGGAGAAGGTGATCTCCACCGGCGCGGGTTTGCCGCCATTGATCAATTGATGCGGGATAAAGCTCTCAGGCTTGAAGGTCCAGAGCAACTCATCGAAAGCGCGCGCATCTGCTTCGCTATCCATCGCGACCAGCACGCGCATGCCCATGCGCTGCACCTTGTCGATCAAACGGCAGGCAAACAACCAGCGGGCTTCGCTGGTTGCGTCCGGCAGTATGTAAAAATCCACCTGAGTCACGGTCACGCCTGATTAAGCAGATACTGTACGAGCATGCTGACCGGGCGGCCGGTTGCACCTTTTGCGCCGCCGGAGCGCCAGGCGGTACCAGCGATATCCAAATGCGCCCAGGCAAACTTTTTCGTAAAGCGCGACAGGAAGCAGGCGGCTGTCACGGCGCCAGCTTCCCGGCCGCCAATATTGGCGATGTCGGCGAAGTTGCTATCGAGTTGCTTTTGGTAATCGTCCCACAAGGGCATATGCCAGGCGCGGTCGGCTGATTCCTCACCTGCTTTCAGCAGGGATTTTGCGAGTTCATCGTTATTGCTGAATAGACCGGTTGCATGATTACCCAATGCGATTACACAAGCGCCGGTGAGAGTGGCGATGTCGATAACAGCTTTTGGCTTAAACCGTTCGGTGTAGGTAAGGGCATCGCACAGCACCAGGCGACCTTCCGCATCGGTGTTGAGGATTTCAATCGTCTGGCCAGACATGGAGGTGACTATGTCGCCGGGTTTGGTGGCGCTACCGTTGGGCATATTTTCTGATGCGGCGATAACCCCCACCACATTGATCGGCAATTGCAATTCAATCAGCGTTTGGATGGTACCCAGTACGCTGGCAGCGCCGCACATGTCGTACTTCATTTCATCCATAGCCGCGCCGGGTTTCAGGCTGATGCCACCAGTATCAAAGGTGATACCTTTACCCACCAGCGCGATTGGCGCCTGCTTTTTAGTGCTGCCTTTGTATTCCAGAACGATGAGTTTGGCAGGTTGGTCGCTGCCGGCTGCGACTGAGAGGAGTGAGCCCATGCCCAACTCTTTCATTTGTTTTTCTTCGAGGATATTGACACTCAATTTTGATTGCTTGTTGGCGAGGCGCTTGGCTTCGCTGGCGAGATAAGTTGGTGTACAAATATTGCCCGGTAAATCGCCCAGTTCGCGCGCCAGATTAACGCCCTTGGCGATGGCTTGGCCAAGCAGCAGCCCTTTGGTTGCCCCAGCAGTTTGGGCTTTAGTTGCACCAAAAAAAACTTTCTTTAACTGCAAGCTGAGCTCGGCTGGTTTGCTTTTGAGTTTGTCGGCGCGGTAGTCGAGCAGGCTCAGGCTTTCAGCAGCTTGGCGCGCTTGCCATTCAACATCCTGCTGGGCAACGCTGACTTCAGCCAGTGCGAGGGTGATTTCACTGCAAGTGGTCGTGCGCAGTGCATCGCCGATTTTTTGTACTGCGCGGCGATAATTATCGGCACTCACATCGCCATCTTTAGTTGCGCCAAACCCCAGCACCAGCAAGCGTTCAGCGGCTATACCTTGGGGATTTAACAACAGCAAACTTTGCCCTACCTTACCTTGAAACCCCTCGCGTTTGAGCAGTGCTTCCAGCTGTTGTGCATCCGCAGCATTAATTGCACTGGCAGACGGCGATAGTTTTACGCCTTCATAACTGGCGACAACCAGACACTGGGTCACTTGTTTGATGGGATCAATCGCTTTGGTTGAAAACTGGATCAGGCTGGCTTTGGCGATAGAAGATTTGGTTGTCGCAGGTTTGGCAGATTTTGCAGCAGGTTTGGCGGCGGTCATAGAAAGTCCTTGGTAGAAAAAGCAGAGAAAAATTCGCTCAAGACAAATCGGGCGCGGTGCGTGATAATGCCACAATTTGCGCGGTGGATGGCGGCAAAATTCGGTGAAAATCGGAACCTTGTCGCTTACTACAAGTCACTAGTCACCTATGCGCGATCTATTTCTGACGGTCTGGCAGCTGTTGTTGAATAAAATCCTGTTCGGGTTTTTGATATGCAGGAGTCGGAGTCGAATGACAGGATTATCACTTTGATTATTTTTCGTTATCTCTCGCGGGATTTGTTAATTACCAGTTTGGCCGTGAGCGCAGTGTTGCTCACCATCTTTCTCTCGGGAAAATTCAGCGATTACCTTGATGATGCTGCGCAAGGCAAGCTTGCCGTAGATGTCCTCTTCACCATTATCGCCTACCGTATGCCTAATCTTTTGGAATTGATTTTACCGCTGGGGTTTTACCTGGCAATTCTGCTGGCCTATGGGCGTATGTATATCGAAAGCGAAATGGTGGTGTTGTCGGCGACGGGTATGAGCCAGTGGCAGCTGGTGCGCATTACGCTGGTACCTGCCGCATTGGTGGCCTTGGTTGTCGCGGCATTTAGCTTTTGGTTGAGCCCTTTGGGTGCACAGCTTACCGAGCAGGTTCTCGCAGAGCAGCGCAATCGCAGCGAGTTTGAGAGCTTACAGGAGGGGCGTTTTCAGGCGATAGGTCAGGGTCGCATCATGACTTACGTTGAGCAAGTGAGTGATGACAATAAACGTTTGGAAAAAGTCTTTGTCGCCCAGCAAGACGGTCAAACCAATTCCACTATCGTGATCGCCGAAACCGGCGAGCAAGCCTATGTCGCGGATTATGGCCAGCGCTATTTGGTGCTTCACAATGGTCATGGCTACGAGGGGCGCCCCGGCACCAGCGAATTTAAAATCACGAAATTTGATGAGTGGGGTAGATACCTTCCCCCCACAACGAGCGAAGCGGAATTTGAAAGCGAAGCCGATGCAAAAACTACGGCCGAGTTAATTGCGGCGAACGATTTGGAAAGTAAAGCGGCATTGCAGTGGCGCATTTCAATGCCGTTAATGGTACTGATTGCCACTTTGCTGGCCGTACCCTTAAGCAAGACAAATCCGCGTCAGGGGCGCTACCTGAAAATGCTGCCCGCTATTTTGATTTACATTTTTTATCTCGCCTTCCTGATTAATGCGCGTGGTGCCATCGCGGAAGGTGATCTGCCCGTGTGGTTGGGGGTTTGGGTCGTGCATGTTCCCTTTTTAGTTATTGCGCTGTTTATGTTGAATTGGCAGGTGTTACTGCAATCCCGCAACAAATCGGCGAGGGTTGCCCATGCATAAGATTACGGCTTACATATCGCGCACGGTATTTTCTGCAATTGCCATAACCCTTCTGGTTTTTATTGCGTTGGATTTTATTTTTGGCTTGATTAGTCAACTTGAAAAAGTCACCGAGACCTATACGGCACTTGAGGCTTTTTATTACATGTCGCTGACAGTGCCTCGTCGTCTTTACGATTTGATTCCCTATGCGTGTTTGATTGGTTGTCTTGCGGGTTTGGGCTTGCTTGCCAGTACCAGCGAGCTGGTTATTGTGCGAGCGGCGGGGGTATCGGTGAAGCGTATTGCCTGGATTGCGCTGCGCCCCGCACTTGTTTTTATTGCTATTGCTTTATTGTTAGGTGAATTTGTCGCGCCCTATACCGAGCAAATGGCGGATAACCGTCGTCACTTTTTAAAACACAACATAAGCCAGCAGGCCCCGCAAAAAGTATGGAACCGCGAAGGCAATGAATTCATGTATGTGAATGCAGTCTTGCCGAACGGTGTTATTTACGGGTTAACACGCTATAAATTTAATGATCAACATCAATTGGAATCGGCAAGCTTTACCAAAGAGGCGGTTTATCAAAATGGATATTGGCAGGAAAAAGATATTTCCATAACCCTCATAGACGAGGCAGGCGTGCGCAATGAGACCTTGCCCGCTCGCCGCTGGGAAACGCCGCTGACACCCAATCTGTTTAATATTTTGGTGTTAGCACCGGAAGATATTTCCATGCGTAACCTGCATTACTATACCAATTATCTTGAGGCACAAAACCTCACGGCAAGTAATTACAGTCTGGCGTTTTGGCAAAAAATATTGCAGCCAATCGCAACCGCAAGTTTGGTTTTAATCGCTATTTCATTTGTGTTTGGTCCGCTGCGCAGCGTGACCATGGGGCAACGAATTTTTACCGGTGTAATTTTTGGAATCGTATTTGTGTTACTACAAAAATTACTAGGGCCGTCCAGTTTGGTGTTTGGCTTCCCTCCGGTAATCGCGGTGATGATTCCTATCTTGCTTTGTATAGCGTTGGGGATTTATTTGCTGAATAGAGCGCGCTGACTTATTTTTTTTCTTTGCTCAATAAAAGCGTGCGTGTTTTGCTGATTTTATCGTGCAAGGTTTGGCGCTCGGTGTTGGCGTACATCAGCCAATAGCCGGCTCCAATCAAACAGAATGATAGTGGTGCACAAAGAAAACGAATAACGCATTGAGTATAGCCAGGGCAGTTCAGGTCATCACTGTTCACAATTTTCATGCGCCAGGTTTTCATGCCGAGAGTTTGTCCAGATTTGTGCCAGAAATAACAAAAAAATAAACCTACCGTCAAAATCCATCCAATAAACACGACCACGCCAAACATTCCCCAGGTAATGCGTTCACCTGGTTCCGGTGCGCCTTTAATGGCGACGTTAATGCCCGTCATAATCGCACCGTACAAAATACTGACTGCCACAATTAATAGTGAGTCATACACCATCGCGGCAAAACGGCGCATCAGGCTGGGAGTCGCGTAATCACTTGTTGTTTTGGTATTCATGGTGGGGTTGTTCATGTTGAGGGGTTAGACTTTAAAATGCAGCACCCAAGGCGAGCTGGCGGTAACAGTTTGGCCCAGGCCGATAAATCCCTGACCTTGCAAGGGCAATTCTTCACGGCGTAGGTAAATAGGCGACTGTGAATCCAAATACACATAGGTGCCATTAGTAGAGTGATCAATTAGCACATATTTACCGCGACGAAATTCAATATGGCAGTGCTCGCGTGATGC
>CAIOHY010000635.1 GCA_903858205.1 uncultured Cellvibrio sp. | reverse complement strand
CTGGTTGTCGCAGGTTTAATGTTGACCGGTCTCGGGTGGGGCGCTGTTGAAGCGGCATCGAATCCTATGGTCGCCTCAATTGATCCGGCAAACAAAGTACATCGCTTGAATGTGTTGCACGCTTGGTGGCCCGCAGGCATTGTTGTGGGTGGTTTGACCGGGTTGTTGTTTTCCAAGATCGGACTTGCTTGGCAAATGAATTTAATCCTGCTGATTATTCCTAGCTTGGTAATGATTTGGTTGGTATTGCGCGCCGAATTCCCGGAAACGGAGCGAGTCACTTCTGGTGTGAGTTATAAAGAGATGTTTGCTGAGTTGGTTAAGCAGCCCATGTTTTATGTGTTTTGGGCGTGTATGTGGTTAACCGCAACGGCGGAATTGGCGCCTGGTTCCTGGGTAGAAATAACCTTGACCAATATTATCGGCATGTCCGGAATAGTGATTTTGGTGTACGTCAGCATGCTGATGTTTGTGATGCGCCATTTTGCGGGCGTCTTGGCGCATAAATTTTCGTCGATAGGTGTGCTCTGGGTAAGTAGTCTGCTAGCGGCTGTTGGCCTTTATCTGTTGAGTATCGCTAATTCTCCAGTGACGGCATTTGCTGCCGCGACTGTGTGGGCGATTGGTGTTTGCTACATGTGGCCGACAATGCTGGCAACCGTGTCTGAGCGATTCCCGCGCGGTGGTGCTTTGTTAATGGGCTTGATGGGCTTTGGTGGTGGTATGGCAATCTGGTTCGCGCTGCCAAAAATGGGCGCCATTTTCGATCAGGCAAAATTGGAAATTGCAGGCGGTGAGGTGGCATTCGCCGCGCTCAAAGACGACGCACTTGCGCAAGTCTTGCGTGCAGCATCGATAGAGTCGTTCCAAGCGGTTGCGGTAGTTCCATTAATTTTGTTACCTGTATTTGGCGCTATCTGGCTGTTTGATAGGCGTAAAAAGGCTTGATCCTTATACCGAAAAAAGCGCCTTAGGGCGCTTTTTTTGTAGGTGCTATTTGATGCCAATCACGTAATTGCTGTAATGCTTTGTAATATGTGGATGTATTCGGTGACAAAAACAGGACGTGCGTCACATTTGTGTTTGGGCGTGTTGGGTTTTTTAAAGATCCGAGTGTATAAAGAACTCGCATGACCATGATATGAGTGAGTGGTTTAGTGAGCTCAAAAGGATTTGAGTTTCCACTTCCCCCGGTATTTCCCCGCCTGTTTAATCTCTTCTAATAACCTCGATTGTTTTTCGTTTTACTCACCCAGCAAATGTTTTGCGTGATAGCGCAAATGATCCTCGATAAAAGTCGCAATGAAAAAATAGCTGTGATCGTAACCGCTGTGGCTGCGATAAATCAGCGGGTGCCCAACTTCTTTACATACTGCTTGCAGCTGATCGGGTCTAAGCTGTTCGGTTTTGAAGTTATCGGCCTCGCCTTGATCGACAAACAGCTCTTGCTGCGACTGGCGCGTCGAGATGAGCTTGCAAGCGTCATACTGTGCCCAGGTGCCGCGATAGGCGCCCAAATATCCAGAAAACGCCTTCTCGCCCCATGGGCAATTGCTTGGATTGGTGATGGGGGCAAACGCCGAGACTGATGCATACCTATCCGGTTGGCGGAGCGCCAATACCAGCGCGCCGTGTCCACCCATTGAGTGCCCGCTAATGGACTCACGCCCATTGAGCGGTAAGTTAGCCATTACTAATGCGGGCAGCTCCTGAGCGATGTAGTCGTACATCCGGTAGTGGGTTTTCCATGGCTCCTGGGTTGCGTTCACGTAGAAGCCTGCGCCTGAGCCAAAATCGTAGCTGTCGTGTTCGCCCGGCAAATCGAGTCCGCGCGGGCTGGTGTCGGGGCAGATAATCGCTATACCCAGTTCCGCGGCGATCCGCTGCGCCCCGGCTTTCTGCATAAAATTCTCATCGGTGCAGGTTAACCCTGACAGCCACCAGAGCACCGGTACTTTTTGCGTCTCCGCCTGCGGCGGCAAATAGACCGCGAAAATCATGTCGCAGTTGAGGCTGGTGGAGGGGTGTTTGTAGCGCTTGAGCCAGCCACCAAAACATTTGGTGGCAGCGATTTCGGTCAGGGTATTGATCATGGCTTTCCCGGTGGATGTTTGTTTGGCCGTCGATGACTTACTTGTGTGGCTGTTGATGGCTTAATAGTGCAATACGGTGCGAATACTTTTGCCCTCATGCAGCAAATCAAAGGCCTCGTTGATCTTGTTGAAGGGCATGTCATGGGTGATGAATTCGTCGATCTTGATCTCGCCCTTCATATAACGCTCAACATAGTCGGGCAATTGGCTGCGGCCTTTAACACCTCCGAATGCCGAGCCTTTCCACACGCGGCCGGTGACTAACTGGAAGGGACGGGTGGAAATTTCTTGGCCTGCACCCGCGACGCCAATAATGATCGACTCGCCCCAGCCCTTGTGGCAGCACTCGAGCGCCGAGCGCATGACATTCACATTGCCGATACATTCAAACGAGTAGTCCACGCCGCCATCGGTCATATCCACAATCACTTGTTGGATGGGAGCGCTATGGTCTTTGGGATTGACGAAATCGGTCGCGCCGAATTGGCGGGCGAGTTCGAATTTGGCGGGGTTGACGTCAATCGCAATGATCCGGCTGGCGTTCATCATCTGCGCACCCTGAATGACCGCCAGGCCGATAGCGCCCAGGCCAAACACGGCGACGGTAGAACCCGGAGTCACTTTAGCGGTATTGATCACTGCGCCAATACCGGTGGTGACGCCGCAGCCGAGCAGGCAGATTTTATCGAGCGGTGCCTCTTTGGATACTTTGGCGAGCGAGACTTCTGGCAGCACCGTGTATTCCGAGAAGGTCGAGGTGCCCATGTAGTGAAACAGCGGTTTACCCTCGAGCGAAAAACGTGTGGTGCCATCTGGCATTAAGCCCTTGCCCTGGGTTGTGCGCACCGAGCCGCACAGATTGGTTTTGCCTGAGAGGCAGAACTTGCACTTGCCACATTCAGCGGTGTAGAGCGGAATCACATGATCGCCCACTTTCAGGCTCGTCACGCCTTCGCCCACTTCTTCCACAACGCCTGCGCCTTCGTGTCCAAGCACTGCCGGAAACACGCCCTCAGGATCGGCGCCCGATAGCGTGTAAGCATCGGTGTGGCAGACGCTGGTCGCAACAATACGCACCAGCACCTCACCGGCGCGGGGGCCTTGTACGTCAATATCGACTAACTCCAATGGTTTCCCTGCAGCGAGAGCAATGGCGGCGCGTGATTTCATGGTGGCTCCTGATCTTGTTTGGGGTGGCGGCGCAGTTGCCGGATTATTATGTGAATGAATTTCTTGGTGACGGTTGATTGATATCAGTCTTGGGTGAGTTCCGTTTTACTGATACCGGGGTCTGGGTAGTTTATCCGCAGCAGCGTTATCTTGCGCCCGCTAGGCTTTTTTTGGCTGCGCCACGCAACATTGCATCAATTAATTCGCGCGCATCGAACTTGGTAAGGGCTTCATCAGCACCGACTTGGTGGGCCTGGCTAATGCTTATACTACTGGAAAGTGACGTGTGCAGGATGATGTAAGCGCCAGTGAGCTGTTTGTCATCGCGCACAGCAAAAGCCAACTCGTAGCCATCCAATCCGGGCATTTCTATATCGCTCACCAATAAATCAATTGGCTGTCCCTGCTGAGCGGCAGCGCGCATTACCCCCAGTGCTTTTTGGCCATCGTCGGTGACTTGGTAATGTACGTTGATGGCGTCAAGCGCGTCACTTAACTGTTTGCGTGCGGTGCGCGAATCATCGACGAGCAATATGTGCAGGGGGCGCAGTTGCTCGCGTTCGATATCGGTGATGGTTGCCGTGGCTTTGGAGGGATCAAGTGGAAAGAGGCGCGCCATGATCACTTCTACATCCAGCAGTTGCACCAATTGGTTATCCACTCGGGTAACACCTGTGATGTAAATACTGTTGCCCAAAAACTTGTCAGGTGCGCTTATGTCGCGCCAATTGGTATCGACAATACGTTCAATCTGGCGCACCACAAACCCGACTTTCTGGCGTTGTGTATCGGTGACGATAATAAAGCTACTGGCCAGCGCGTCTTTGGGGGTGACGCCTTTGCCAACGGCTGCCGCAAGATCCACGATGGGCATAGTCTGCCCGCGAATATTGAGTGCTCCCAAGATGCCGGGATGCTGATTAATCATGGGGGTCACTGGCTGAAAGGGAACCAGTTCCTGGATTTTGAGCGTGCCCAGACCAAAGACTTGCTGATTGTGCAGACGAAACAGCAGCAGGCCTTGGGAATGATCAGCTTTAGAGGATGACAAAATGAAGCGCTCCTCGCGGATTAATCTGAATAAGCGTCCTGGTGTTGCCCAATGCCGACGCTCGCCAGTATCAAGTCTAGTTCGCGATGGAGATTGTGTCGGTTATCGTTGTATTCAAGCGCTGGTTGATGTGCTCGGCGATCGATTTAGCATCCAGCCCCTGGCTTGCCAGTTGCTGCTTTTGGCTGGCGTGATCGACGAACTCATCGCCAAAGCCCAGTTGCAATACCGGCACGGCCAAGGCGCGACTATTGAGGTATTCGCATACACCGCTACCAGCGCCGCCAGCGATGGCGTTTTCTTCCAGAGTCACCAGCAACTCATGGCTACTCGCCATCTGCTCGATCAGTTGTGTGTCCAGAGGTTTAACAAAGCGCATATCGCACAAGCTGTAACCATATTGATCGGCGACTTGTTGTGCGGCCGGTAGCAATGTGCCAAAGCAGAGCATTGCAACCTGCTTGCCTTCGCGCTTGATCACACCTTTGCCGATCGGCAGTGCAGTCAGGGTTTTTTCGATAGCGATGCCTGTACCTGTCCCGCGTGGATAGCGCACTGCTGCCGGCCCCTGGTATTGGTAGGCGGTGTAAAGCAGTTGGCGACATTCATTCTCGTCGCTCGGCGCAGCGATCACCATGTTAGGAATGCAGCGCAAGAAGCTGATATCAAAGCTGCCTGCGTGGGTCGGGCCGTCTTCACCGACAAGGCCGGCGCGGTCGATGGCAAAGGTGACGTCGAGGTTTTGTAGCGCCACATCGTGTATGAGCTGGTCATAGGCGCGCTGCAAAAACGTGGAGTAAATCGCGACTACTGGTTTTTGGCCTTCGCACGCCATACCGGCAGCGAGGGTTACCGCGTGCTGCTCGGCGATAGCAACATCGTAAAAACGCTCGGGAAAATCGCGCGCAAACTCCACCATGCCTGAACCTTCGCACATGGCCGGTGTAATGCCAATCAGCTTGGTATCCTGCGCGGCCATATCACATAGCCATTGGCCGAACACCTCCTGGTACTTCAGCTTTTTCGGGGCATCGACGACACCAATCGCGGCTTTCTTCGGTTCGATTTTATTCAGTGCGTGATAGCCCACTGGATCCAATTCAGCGGGTTCAAACCCTTTTCCCTTTTGGGTGATGATATGCAGCAGCTTGGGGCCTTTGATTTCGCGCAGGTTCCGCAGGCATAGCACTAAATCGCCCAGATCATGCCCATTAATCGGCCCGACATAGTTGAAGCCCATCTCTTCAAACAGGGTGCCGGGCGACATAAAGCCCTTGAAATGCTCCTCGGTGCGCCGCGCAAATTCCCAGGCGGGCGGAATTTTACCCAGCACTTGTTTACTGCCTTCGCGCAATGAGTTGTAAAACTTGCTTGCCCAGATTTTGGATAGGTAGGTAGAGAAGCCGCCTACATTGGGTGAGATGGACATGTTGTTGTCATTGAGCACCACTAACATATCGGTTTCGGTATGCGCCGCGTGGTTAAGGGCTTCAAATGCCATGCCGGCAGTCATGGCGCCATCGCCGATGATCGCTGCAACTTTGCGCTCGATCCCAGCCATTTTGGCGCCAATCGCCATGCCTTGGGCTGCGCTGATAGAGGTGCTGGAGTGGCCGACGCCAAAGGTGTCGTAGTCGCTTTCCTCGCGTTTGGGGAAGCCTGACAAGCCGTTACCCTGACGAATACTATTCATGCGCTCGCGGCGCGAGGTGAGAATTTTGTGTGGGTAAGTTTGATGACCCACATCCCAAACGAGGCGATCGTCCGGTGTTTCATACACATAATGCAGTGCAATGGTGAGTTCGACTACGCCTAAACCAGCGCCGAAATGCCCTCCTGTCTGCCCCACTGAGTAGAGCAGGAATGCGCGCAGTTCATCCGCCAGTTGCGGCAATTGCTTTTCATCCAGCGTGCGCAGGTCAGTGGGGTTATCAATGCTGTCCAGCAAAGGCGTGAGCGGGCGGCTGGTGGGGATTTCGTTATGCATGCAAGTCATCATTTATAGTTGTGCGGTTTGCCGCTCGTAGACGGCTATTGTAGGCGGCTTGCCTGAGGCTTGGCTAGTTCGACCTTTCTACGATATAGCTGGCCAATTGGCGCAGTGGCGTTGCACTTTCACCAAAACTCACAAGTGCGCCAAGTGCGTGACGATGCAATTCATCGGCTTTGGCCTTAGCGGCGTCCAGTCCCAGCAGTGAAACATAGGTCGGCTTGTTGCGGGCAATATCAGCGCCCTGCTGCTTTCCAATAGTCGCGGTGTCGCCGGTCACGTCGAGAATATCGTCCTGTACCTGAAATGCGAGGCCAATGGCGGAAGCATAGTCATCCAGCGCGGCCAGCTGGGCTTCATCTGCCCCTGCACTGATGGCGCCCATAGCAACACTGGCGCGGATCAAGGCGCCGGTTTTGTGTCTATGCATGGTTTCAAGCTGCTGTAGGTCAAGTTGGTGATCGACAGCGGCCAAGTCGATGGCTTGCCCGAGTACCATGCCGTCTGCACCGGAACCTTTCGCCAGTTGGCGGATTAAATTGATCTGGATTGCAGGGGAAAAATCGGTTTTGGTTAACAGCTCAAACGCAAGTGTTTGCAGGCCGTCGCCCGCCAGAATGGCGGTTGCTTCGGTAAAAGCGATATGACACGTGGGTTTGCCCCTACGCAAATCGTCGTCGTCCATGGCGGGCAGGTCGTCGTGCACCAAGCTATAGGAGTGTAGGCATTCGAGCGCGGCAGCGACGGGATCGATAAGTGCTAGCCGGGTGTCAGGTCTAACGGCAAGAGCGGCGGCGTAGGCGAGGATAGGGCGCACACGCTTGCCGCCGTTGAAAAGGCTATAGCGCATGGCGGCGCGCAGTTGGGTTGGGTCGTCAGCGAGCGGTAAGTACAGGTCAAGTGCACTGTCGACGCGCGCGCGGCACTCTTGTGCAAAATGCGTAAATGGTTGGGGCATCAGGCGTCGCCTTCATTGTCACTGAAAGGCTCCAGGCTGATATTTCCTTGCTGCTCGATCAATTTAGTCACCTGCTGCTCGGCAGCTGCCAACCGGTTCTGGCATTCGCGCGTCAAGGCTATACCCGTCTCAAAGGCCTGCAGGGACTCCTCCAGAGTCATGTCGCCCTGCTCCATACGGTTCACCAGACTTTCGAGCGTGCTAAGCGACTGTTCAAAGTCGACGCCTTTCTTTTTGGATGGTGAGGTCTTGGGAGGCATGTTGTTTTCTCGCAGCATTGGAGGGGGCGGCCGATTATAAACCCGTCAGATCAAAACTGCAGTCGTTTTGACTGGCAGGTTTGTGCGATATCTCCTACAAAACTTACCGATATTAACCACTATTGTGTGACGTCTGATTCATCAATAATGCCAACCAGAGGAGAGTGTCGCAGGAAGCGACTCTAGCAAGGAATAAAATGGAATCGAGCACATCTACCGCCAAGGTCTGGCCATTCATCCTGTAAAAGCCCTGATTGCCCCCTTCAGCGATCAGGGTTTTTCGTGTTTTATACCTTCTATTTTTGCGGCGTCTGTCGCATATTTCATTTATTGTGCAACTTCCCCCCTGTTTTGGTATCCAAAATGCGCCGAAACTCGCGCTCCGAGCGAGCTAGAGCGCCAATTTTAGTATTTCGCTTTTGTAATATGGATGGAGTAGAATCTAATGGCTTTGATAAACATAACGCACTAAGCTTTTGATACGACTACTAATTGCCATCTCGCCGTTTTTGTCGTACAGCCCGGGTGAGGGAATCAATCAGACCTATGCAAAATAGATCACTTAATCACAGAGCCGCCTTTGAGCAGCGCACCGCCCAGTTGGAAGTCCAGCTGCGCCGTTTTTTTGCGCTTTTAAATCGGGTGTCGCTGCAGCGTTGGCAGTGGTTGGTGATGCTGTTGTTGGTGATTTGGCTTAGCCACAGCGTGGCGCGCTTGTTTTGGCTCGTTATTCCCAGTCCGACAATTCCGCCAGCAACTCTCTCTCTTACTGCTGCCGATGTTCAGTCGGGCACGAGTGCGGCAGCGGAATCCGTCAACATGAGCCAGATCACTACCTTGGCGCCGTTTGGTGATGTCGCTCAAGAAGCGCCGCCTCCAGTTGATGTGCAACCAGTTACCCAAGGTATAGAAACAGACGCTGCAGATACTCAGCTCAACCTGATTTTGCGCGGTGTGTTAGGTAGTAATGAAGAGAAAGCAGGGCGCGCGATTATCGCCACGGGTGAGCGTGCCGATGTTTACGCAGTGGGCGATACTCTGCCAGTCGGCACTAATGTGACACTCGCCAAGGTGTTGGATGGGCGTGTCATCATTAACAACAACGGCGCTTTTGAATCTCTCTGGTTGTTTAAAGAGGATCCTAACGCGCCCAAGCTTACAACTTCCTTTAATGCTCCGCCCGCCGCGGCTAATGACTGGGCGACACCCGGTGGTTATGCCAACCCCCCGTACCAACAACCACCACCGGTCTATGTCGATAAAAGCCCGATGGTCGATTCGCCTCGGTTTGGCGCTGATCCGTCCGCAGCAGCTGCGAGTAAAACCCTTGCTGATGTCGTGGCGATGAGCATTTACCGCGAGGGCGGCCAAGTGGTTGGTTACAAAATCCGCCCTGGTCGCAACGCGGAAATGTTTAATTCACTGGGTCTGCAGACCGATGACATAGTCACGGCAGTCAACGGTGTGCCGCTGAGTAGCCCGGGGAAAATTATGGAAATTTATAAAAGTATGGGTAGTGCCACATCAGCTAATCTGGAAATCAGACGTGGTGGTAGTACAGTTAACCTAGACGTAATGCTCAAGTGAGGTTTTCGTGATCCGGTTTCATGGTCGTAACAATAACAACATCATCAGCGGCCTATTGTTGGCGACGCTTATGGGCATGAGTGGCGCGGTCTTCGCCCAAGTTGAGGCTCAGCCGGTGGACGCACAAGGCGAAACCCGCTGGGCAGTCAACTTCAATGATACCGATATTCAGGAAGTGATCAAATCCATCGCCGGATTGACGGGTAAGACCTTTATTATCGACCCCAAAGTCCGCGGGCCGATCAAGGTCATCAACTCCAAACCGCTCAACGCCAAAGAGCTTTATGAGCTGTTTTTGGCATCGCTCGATGTGCATGGGTTTACCGCTGTAGAGAGCGGCAATATCGTGCGTATTGTGATGAACCGCGACGCGCGCAACCTGCCAATCCCGACCGAAAACAACGTCACCAACAAAGATGACCTTTACATTACTCAGGTGATTCCTCTTAAGAATACCAGCGCGGCCAAAATTCTCGCCGCCCTGCGCCCGTTGGTTCCGCAGTACGGCCACCTCACTACCTACGAGCCCAGCAATGCGCTGATCATTACCGATACGCGCGCGAACGTTGCGCGTATGAATGAATTGGTCGTGCAGCTGGACAAAATCGGCGTGACCCATACCGACGTAATCCCGCTGCGCTATGCGAACGCGGCTGACATAGTCGCGATGCTTTCCCAACTGGAAAAACCCGATCCCAACCGTGGTATGACCACCTCGCCACCGGTAATCGTGGCTGACAAGCGCACCAACGCTGTGGTTATCAGCGGTGATGATCTGACGCGCCAGCGCGTAAAGCTGTTAGTGGATGATCTGGATCGCCCGCAGTCCAAAAATAGCAATGTGCGCGTGGAGTACCTTCAGTACGCCAAGGCGGAAGATGTCGCCAAGGTTCTGTCGGGGATGATTCAGAGTCTTGGGCAAGGTAAATCGGCAGAAGGCGCACCTGCAAATGCGGCGCCTCCAGCCGTGCAGGCTGATGAGGCGACCAACTCGGTGTTGATCACCGCTGATATCGACACTATGGATACCATGTTGTCGATTATCGATAGCTTGGATATCCGCCGTCAGCAGGTATTGGTTGAGGCGATCATCGTTGAAATCACCGGTAACAATGCCAAAGAGATTGGTATTGAGTGGATGTACCAAGCAGATGACGCAGGTTTTGGTGGATTTACTTCTGGCAGCGCGCTCGGCTCTGTTGCCGGTCCGGCGCTGAATATGTTGGAAAATCCTAACGATAACAAGGCGCTTGGTGCCTTGGCGGGTGGTATTGCCTCTGCTAAAGCTCCTGTTTTTGGCGTTGGGCGTCTCGGTAAGCAAATTGATTTTTTGAGTGTATTGAAGTTATTGCAGACCACGGAATCAACCAACATTCTGTCCACTCCAAGCCTGTTGACGACGGACAATAGCGAAGCATCGATTCTTGTCGGTCAGCAGGTTCCTTTTGTGACGGGCTCTTTCTCTGGCGTTAACTCGGGAACGGGCACTACGGGTAACAATTCTTTTGCCAGTCCGTTTAATACGGTTAACCGCGAAGAT
>CAIOHY010000634.1 GCA_903858205.1 uncultured Cellvibrio sp. | reverse complement strand
TGATCTCGTTTTAATGCCCGTTGGATTTTCACCCGCGACTGAAGGTGAAGCTTTTGATCGAACCTTTAAGTTGCCCTACGATCAAGACACGCTCATAAAATCCGTCGCTGCTGTCAATAAAAATGTGGTGGTTGTGTTGAATGCCGGAAGCAACGTAGATATGAGTGGCTGGCTGGAACAAATTGAAGGATTGTTGATGGCGTGGTACCCAGGCCAAGAAGGTAACAAAGCAGCAGTCGAGATTCTTTTTGGAGCAATTAATCCATCAGGAAAATTACCGATAAGTTTTGAAACGGCATTAGAAACTAATCCTGCCTACCCACATTACTTTGATGGCGACAAGAATTTCCGTGTGACTTATGGTGAAGGTTTATTTCTGGGCTATAGGTATTGGGATACGGCAACTGAAAAACCCCGTTTTCCATTTGGTTTTGGTTTGTCATATACCGAGTTTTCGATCGGCGAGATTAAGTCCGATAAAAGAAAATATTCTATAGAAGAAAACATATTGCTCTCGACAGTGGTTGAAAATACGGGGAACATGGATGGCGCGGAAGTGATTCAGGTATATGTAAGAGATCTAAAAAGTTCGCTACCTCGTCCGTACAAAGAGCTTAAAGCATTTGAAAAGATTTACTTGAAAAAGGGCGCCAAGAAAAGCCTAAGCCTTGTATTGAATCCGCGCGATTTTGCATTTTATGATCCAGCAAAAAAAGGCTGGCGGTTGGAGCCTGGTGAATTTGAAATAATAGTCGCCACCTCATCCGAGGCAGTGCGCGGAACTACGTTGATAGATATCAGATAGATAAGTGTTTCGGTCAAACAATTTACTATAGTGGGGAATTACAAAATGTTTAAAAAAATATTGGGCGTTACCTTGGGGGCTATGTTGGCATCGACCAGCTTCGCTACACCATTTGGGTATAAAGATTTTTCAGATGCGCCTGCTCCTTATGGGAGTGCTGAGCATGAATCTGGAGATTGGCAGCGTCTAGGCGCCGCCTACAAAGTAGATGATGGTGTTTCATGGTCAACCGATGGTGGAAGCACCTTTGGTCACGGCGCTTTGACCTTGGGCGAATCGGTTACATTTAAAGTGGATCTCTATTCTCATAACATCGGTGGTCACATTACCGATCCCGTTAGAGTTTGGCTCGATTGGAATGCTGATGGCCTTTGGGCAGCCGATGAGATGATCTTTTCTGACAAGTATAAGAAAGCGCATAACGATAGCGGTTATTGGTTAAAAGGAACGCCTGATGATCCAACACCTGCTGGTGCGAATCCATGGAACAGCCGTAATTGGATGAATGGTCAGGCCGGTGAATGGGTGAAATTGGAATATGTGTTCTCAATGATTGTGCCGCAAGCAGCGATGGTCGGTGATACGTGGCTTCGTGCAAGAGCTACCTGTGATGCCTCTTTAGGTGGTGAGGATTGGCAGAGAACCTGGAGCGACTGGACGTGGGATGCGAAAGAAGGTGACATCAATTTGATGGGCCCAACCGGTTGGTTGCATCAAGGTGAGGTCGAGGATTACAAAGTTACCCTCACTAAGAAAATTGTCCAAGTGCCTGAATCTTCAGGGGTACTTTTATTGCTGACCGGCTTGGCACTGCTGGTATTCAGAAAAAAGCGCAGCACCAAGTAAACAAAAAATTCCCTCGGAATTTGTTTTGGCAAGGAAGCCAAGCAAACTTTACCGGCCGGATCTTCTATCCTCATATAACCATAAGACTGGTGATCCAATCTTTGGCGTTGCTTTCGTTGCTCGTTTGACAGGGTCGGTCGATATGCTAGCTTTAGTAAGCACTCTCCTTTCTGCAATTCCATTACTGATGCCTTCCATAGAGACGTTGACTCTGCAGTGTTGAATAATCAGTTCGAGGTCTATTGATTGAGTAGTCTAGTCTTTGATTTAAATGAAACCGTCCTGATACTCACTGCGTTTGAAGCCTTGCTTCTTGCTATGTTTATCGGCCTTCTGCCCGGATATCGCAAGCAGTCAAAGCTATTCCTTTGCATGTTTTTTGCGTGCATCGCTGGAACGCTTATCTCAACCATGTTCATCTGGAATAAAAAGGTACAGGAGTCGTTTGCTGCTGAGCTTACGTTTTTGCCGGTGTTGCTGTCGCTATGCTGGATGCTGCAAGGCCCGGCGCTCTATCTGTACTTAAAATCCCTGCATACGATTATTGATATTCGTGACAAACGTTACCTCGTACATTTAATCCCTCCTTTATTAGTAGTGGGGATTATTCAGTGGGCGGGTATCGATATCTATTCCTGGCTTCCGTGGAATTGGAAGATCATTCCCGCGGATCAGCTTCAATCCGTACTCTTGGTGTGGGCCATCTTAAAATGTTTTCCGGCCCTTTATGTGATTGCGTGTTTCTATACCGAATACAAAGCAAGAGCTGCGATGAAGGATTTATTTTCGACTATTGATGACGATAGTCTCCGTCTCGCTGATCTGGTGATTTATGGGTATTTTGTCCATTGGCTTTGGGCGCTACTTGCCTACCTCTTGAGTGGTCACGTCAGCGGGCATACCAGTCACATGCATGGCGTGCTGAGTAATTACCTGACGGTCATTTTCATTAATCTGGTGTTCGTTTTTGGTTGGAAGAACAAGCGCGAGTTATTGAAAATTGAATTTACGCAGCAAAAAGAGTTTGTTGCCAAGTCCGATCTTGCGATGGCGACAGCTCCCGTACAAACTCGCAGTGCATCCATTGAGAAAGCCAATGAGGATCAGGTGCAGGTACCGCTGGAGAGAGACAATGCCGATTCTTCAGATCTAGTGTCCCCCGAGTATATCGTCGACCCTCGTAAGATTGCCCGTATAGATAGTGCCATATCAGAGCGCAAGCTCCATTTGGAGGGGCAAATAAATCTGGAGCGCTTTGCTGAGCACGTATCGATACGGCCGCGCGAACTGTCACACATCTTGAACACGGTTTACAAAGTCAACTTTTTTGAGTTCATTAACAACCACCGTGTCGAAGAGGCGAAACGCTTATTGTCCTCGCCGGACGAATCGAACGATAGCATGCTCAATATTCTCTATCGCGCAGGATTCAATAGCCAATCCGCATTTCATCGTTTTTTTAAGCGCATTACAGGATTAACGCCTTCCGAGTATAAAAAATTGCATGCTCCCAAGGGTAAAAGGCGCCGGACTAAGTAGGTCTTTGCTCTAGCGCCTTTTCATCTTGCTATCCGCAACACATTCTCGCCTCACTGCTTTTCTGCTTTCTTAGACTATTTAATCAACCCTTTCTTTGTCACTTCCTGCTTTTTCTTGCCCACTTGGCGTTTTGGCGTCAAAAGTGGGGTGTTTCAGTTGGAATTATTTGGGAATCTAGCCTTGACGTATCTGTAAGCGCGACCCTGGTTGCGCTAACACAATCACAGATGCATCCAACAATAAAAATAAGTTGAGAGGCAATTGTTATGAAAACTGTCATTGTTTATTTCCATCTGATTGCAACCTGTATTGCCGTAGGAAGTTTGCTGATCAAGGATCTGGAGCTGCTTTTTCTGAAGGGGCGCCCGCTGTTTCCTCGTGAGAAGACGGGGCTTATACATACCGCGCAAGTAATCTTTTTGTCGCTTTGTGCATTGTGGGTTTCGGGGCTTCTTTTGGTGGTGGTCGGCTTACTTGAGAATGCTCAATATCTTGCGAACGAGAAGTTGTGGGCAAAAGTCACTGTGGTCTGTTTGCTGACGCTCAATGGCGTACTTCTGCATTTTTATAGTTTTCCTCGCGTGGTTTCCCATCAAGGTCTCGTTGGTTTGTCTGGATCTGAACAGACGTTGGTGATGTTCAGCGGAGCTGTATCAACCAGCTCTTGGCTATTCGCTTGCTTCCTTGGCATTGCCCGTCCGCTGAATTTTACCGTTCCTTATGAGCAGGTAATGCTTGGCTACGGTGCTTTTATTCTATTCGCGTTAATTGTTTCGAGTCACATGTTGGTGTTGTTGCGGAAAAGCGCGACCCTCGTCGAGATTCGGACGGTTCCCCAGGTTTAAGTGGTTATTACTAAGTCGTAAATCTGAGAGCGTTTTTGGGTCTCTCAATGGCATTTCTCATCTAAAAATAAAGAGAAGCGATCATGAAGAAAATTCTATCTATATCCTCGGTCGCGCTTGGTGTGCTAATGGCAAATCAAGTGTTGGCGCAAAACCTTTGCGATATCAATTACCAACAGGTTGGTAATTGGGGTAACGGCGGGCAGTTTGACGTAACCTTGATTAACAAGGGGGCAAGTATTAACAGTTGGGAGCTGTGCTGGACGTTCAACGGGAATGAACAAATTTATGGCATATGGGACGCCACTTATTCTGCCAACGGTAATCGTGCATGTATTAAAAACAGTCAGTGGAATGGCCCGCTTGCCAGCAATGCTAGTGCTAAGTTCGGTTTTATTTTCAATGGTCAGTCTGCAGGAAAACCAAACAGCCTCACTTTGAATGGTCAGTCATGTGCTCAGGCTCCTCAAACATCGGCGGCGGCAGCTTCCAGCTCAGCGAATGCGCAGAGCAGTGTTCCAGGCGTCTTGGCGACAACTATCCAAGCTGAAAGCTGGACTGCTCAAAATGGTCTCCAGACACAGGATACGACGGATACTGGCGGCGGAAGAAATGTTGGCTGGATCGATGCGGGTGATTGGGCTACCTACTCGGCTATTAATTTACCGTGCGATGGCAAGTATAAGGTTGAGTATCGAGTGGCCTCACAATCAGGAGGAGGACAGATTTGGTTGGAGAGAGCAGGAGGGTCCCCCAAGTTTGGCGAGATCTCTATTGGCGGAGCAACTGGTGGGTGGCAGACATGGAAAACAATATCGCATGAAGTGACCCTACCAAAAGGCGATATGCAATTTGGTTTGGCTTTCAAGCAAGCCGGCTTTAACATCAACTGGTTCTCTGTGACCCCTATGTGCTTGGGGGCTCCTGCTTCATCGTCCAAGCCAGCGGTGTCTTCATCTGCTCCTGCTTCATCGTCCAAACCGGCGGTGTCGTCGTCTGCGCCTGCTTCATCGTCCAAACCGGCGGTGTCGTCATCTGCGCCGGCTTCTTCGTCAAAGCCTGCGGTTTCATCGTCCGCTCCATCTTCAACGCCTGTTTCTAGCTCGGCTCCATCATCAGTCGCGTCTTCGGTTGCATCCTCGGTTGCATCTTCAGTCTCTATACCGGTTGGCACATTCGCACTGAATGCCAGTGAGTCTTACTTGAACTTTATTTCGACCAAGAAAAACAGTGTGCTTGAAATTAGTGCATTCACGGGCTTGAGCGGCACGATTGCGGCGGATGGTGTCGCCACGCTGGTGATTGATCTGGCAAGTGTCTCTACTAACATCGTTACCCGCGATCAACGGATGCAAGCAATGCTGTTTGAGGTTGCAAATTATCCGACCGCAACGGCAACGGTGAACGTACCTTTGAACGTATTGAGTGGAATCGCGATTGGTAATTCCGCAAAAGTGCCGGTCACTGCGTCGTTGAGTCTTCACGGTGTCACTGCGCCTATATCGACAACCCTGTCGGTACAGCGCATGAGCAGCGGACGTATTATTGTTCAGACCTTGGCTCCCATCGTTATTAAAGCAGGCGATTTTGCATTGACCGCCGGGCTTGAATCTTTGCGTGCAATTGCAGGTCTTGCTGATCCAATTACCTCAACAGTGCCAGTGGATTTCTATCTGGTATTTGATGGCAATGGCGTTGTTGTTCCTCCACCAGCGGTAAGTTCAGCTGCTGTGTCGTCGTCATCCGTTCGCTCAAGTGCAATGAGTTCGGCGCAAGTGAGTTCTGTGTCCGATGCGGCGTTGATTGCTCAGGGCGCACAACTTTATGCAAACACCGGCTGTGCTGGTTGTCATGGTGCGGATGGTAAAGGCAATACCAAAATTGATGCGACTAAAGCGCTGTATAGCGGTAAACCTCTCGCTAACTACATTGCCGATGCAATGCCATTGGGCGATCCAAGCGCGTGTAATTTGGATTGCGGAACTAAGATCGCAGCATTTATTAAATCCTGGCTTGCTCCCGCTAGCTGCCCTGCAGGAAGTATTGTTTGTGAAACTTTCGAAGGCGCCACTGTCGGTCAAGTTCCTGCGGGTTGGGCGGGTTCAGGCGCGCGTACTCCTACAGTCGTAAATACTGCTGCTAAAGCCGGTACTAAATCTCTGAAGGTATCTGCATTTGATTTTGGTCAGTCTGGTTTTATTTCCAAATCAAATATTCCTGGCGCGCATTTCGGACGTGTTTTTTACAAGTTCGATCGTTTAACCGCGGCTGATTATTTACACATTCCTATGGTGACACTCCACAGCGCAACGGATGGCCGTGAAGTTCGAATTGTTGACGCTAATAGTAGTGCTGCCGGTTCAGCTTCATTGAACAGCATGCAGTACCTGATCAATTTTCCGGACGATCGCGATGGTGCCGCGAGTGGTGTCTTTACCAGCTTTAATGAAGCCCAAACCAATTGGCAGTGTGTTGAGTGGGAATCAAATCCTGCAACGCAAACTTACACTGTGTGGGTGAATGGAACACAACGAATTTCTTACAAAACCAACAATCTCATCCCTGGAAACTATAGCAAGTTAAACGTTGGAATGATTACGTTCAGGGGGTCAGAGGAATCGGCGTGGATCGATGATGTGGTAGTGGCTTCCAGTCGCATTGGTTGTAACTAACCTGACCCAATAATAACGATACCAAGAAGAGATTTTTATCATGAAAAAAATACTGTTTACCTCTTTGTTGTCGCTCGGCGCATTAGCTGCCGGCGGCAGCAATGCTCAAATTGTGTTTCAGGCAGAAGACTACAACAACATGAATGGCGTTCAGGCGGAAAATACATCTGATGCTGGCGGCGGAAGAAACCTTGGTTATCTGAATTCAGGTGACTGGGCGACCTACAATAAAGTCACCTTGCCATGTGCTGGCACTTACAAAGTGGAATATCGTGTTGCTTCAGTTTCCAATACCGGTGTTCTGATCCTTGATCGCGCGGGTGGTGGCTTGGACTACGGTCAGATTTCTATTCCCAATACTGGCGGTTATCAAACTTGGCAAACTATTAGTCACAATATTTCCTTGCCTGCTGGTGAAATTGGATTTGGTCTTAACTTTAAAGTGGCGAACGGCGATTGGAACCTGAATTGGTTCAAAGTAACTCCGCCAAGCTGTATTGATCCCAATGTTTCTCGTTGGAGCCTGGATGCGCAAAATTCCGCGTTTTATTTTGCAACCACGAAGAAAAATACAGCGGGAACGGACATCACTGAAAATCTGACGTTTAATGAAATGCTCGGCAGCGTATCGCACGCTGGTGATTTGATTTTTACAGTTCCCTTGGCGAGCTTAAGTACGGGCGTTGATATTCGTAACTCAAGAATGTTGGCCATGTTATTTGAGGCTGCATCTCTGCCAAAAATGCATTTCACCGCGAAGTTGGATATTGCTGCGATCAATGCAATGCCGGCCGGCAGTTCGATGACACAAACAGTAAATGGAAGTTTGACTATTCACGCCGTAACCAAAGCCTTGGCGATGGATGTTCGTATTGATAAAAACGCTGCTGGTGCTGTGAGCGTTTCTGCACGCAAACCAGTACTGGTCAACAGCGCAGATTTTGATATGAATGCCGGTGTCGAGTCATTGAGAGCCATCGCAGGTTTGTCAAAAATTGTTGAGACAGTACCTGTCTATTTTAAATTGTTTTTCAACGACAACCCGGCGAAAGCGCCTGTCCAAACCATCGCCACCGCACCGCGTTCGATAAGTGGTTTGTTTGGCTCGGTCGATTCGATGAAAACAGCAGCACTCACTTGGGTTGATAATTCCAGTGATGAAACTGCATTCTTGATTCGCAGAAAAGGTGCAGATGGACGCTGGACTAGCGCAGGCAAAGCATTATCAAACGAAGTAACCTTCAACGATCTTTTAGTGCCAGATGGCGGTTTGGAATACAAAGTCATTTCGGTAAATGATAGCGTTCCATCGCTTACCTCACCGTTATTTCCAATTGGTTCTATGCCAGGTGATGCGACCGTTGGGCACGGCTTGTTCAACACAACAGAAGGTTGTACAGGTTGCCATTCCAACCAAGGGGCTGGAGTATTTGGTGGATTTGATGTTCGGTCATTTAAATATTTTACCAAGTACCCTCAATACTCTGATTCGGTTCAGGGCTTGGCAGACTTTATCAAAGACAGAATGCCAATTGCCTGCTCCGGCAACACTAAGTGCTTAGACATCGCGTCTTATTTGTATTCATTGCGTGGTGCAACACAAGCAACTGCCTGTAATGCAAATGATCCTGTGCATTATGGTGTTCGCTCTGTTCGCTTGCTCACGTCTTATGAGTACGGCAATTCTCTAAAAGGTTTGTTTACCAAGTCTTTAGCTAAGGATTACTCAAGCGCACAATTGGCGTTGGCAGATGTTAAGTACGATAACTTGCCGAGCCATATTAAAGTGCCGGTGACAGAAGATCGCTTCCAACGTTACGAATCAAATGCGGCTGAAATATCCAAGTGGGCTGTAGACAATGCAGCGCTTCCATTTACCTGTGCTAGTGTTCAGACAGATGCATGCGCCACCGCATTTATCGACAAGTTTGCGAAGCTTGCTTTCCGTCGTCCATTAACCGCTGAAGAAAAAACACAGTACACCAATATTGTTAAGAAAAGCGCCGATGGTCTTCGTTGGGCAGTACAAACCGCAATTCAATCGCCACAATTTTTGTATCGCAGTGAGTTGGGTATAAAAGTGAGTGAGGCACGTACCAAGTCATGGGGCACTGGCGCTAAATATCAGCAAGCAGATCAAAATGCGTATGTGTTGGATCCGTTTGAGTATGCATCGTCGATTGCGTACATGATGATCGGCGCTGGCCCCGATGCTGCATTGCTCGCTGCTGCTGAGCGCGGTGATTTGGAAGACGCTGCTAAATTGAATGCTGAAATTGATCGCTTGCTCGATTCTGCTGCAGGTAAAGAACACATGGGGCGTTTCGCTGGCCTCTGGTTTAGAACCGATGACATTGTTAGTGCAACACGCACAAACGAGGCGGCCTTTACCCCAGAAGTTAAAGCATCAATGGCGCAAGAAATTCGCGAGATTTATAAGCATGCGTTCTACAACAATTTGCCAATCGGTGATATCTACACGGGTAACTTCACTATGCTGAACAGTGTGTTGTCGTCTTACTAC
>CAIOHY010000633.1 GCA_903858205.1 uncultured Cellvibrio sp. | reverse complement strand
TTTATCCTCGGCTATCATCAGTTGGATATCACGCATTCCAATCTGGAGCGGCGCACGCTGGATTATCAAGACCGTGATTTTTTCTCTGAGATTCGCTACCGTCTATCGTCCGATTCATGGTTTGGATTGCGCTATCGCGACGGTGATCGGCAACATCAAGCCTTGGATTTGATTCAAGGTGATGTGGATTTTGATTACCATCAATGGGAATTGGAAACGCTTTGGGCGTTAACGCCGAAAACGACACTAACGGGGCTTGTGGGTTATTTTGACCGTACTGCCAAAACCGATGCGATTGCCGATAATGATGGAGAAGGAAATCTCGCCAGTCTTAAGATGGAATGGGCGATTACTGAAAAATTGACTACGGATTTGATTTATCGTTTTAATCAACCTGCAATTGGTGAAACCTCAGACTCACCTGCTGAAGTTAGCGATGGTTCCATGTTATTGCGTTGGCAATTTACGCCTAAACTGCAATTAGAATGCGGCACGCGCTATGCGGAATTTTACTACGAGGAACGCGTTGCCGTGGTTGAACGCACCGAGCGCCTTCTATCGATAACACCGCTGCAAGTTTCCTGGGCTTACTCCGATGCAATCGGTGTGCGGTTGCTCAGTCAATGGAACGACCGCAGCTCCCCGCTGCTTTATCGCGATTACCAAGGCTACTCAGTAACTTTGGCATTCGCAGTCCATTTATGATCAATACTCCCTACAGGTTTCTGGCTAACGGCCAATTGGCGTAGTGCGTGTTGGTATTTGTTGTTGTCGATACAAAATTGCATTTGTTGTGCGCAGCACATTTTTTTACTCAGGAGCAGATCGCGATCGCGATAGATATCGGTGAGTAATTGCGTGGTTTGTTCGATATCGGCATCCGCCCAGGTCGCATTCTCAAATTCGCGAAACTCCGGGTGACTGGAGTTAACTTTGATGGGTTTGTATCCCACCAGAAAACTATTTTTTGAATTGCAAAAATCCATATTGCCCGACCAAGCGGTTACCAGAGTGGGTGTGTGCAGCAACATGGCTTCTGCAATCGTTAAACCAAAACCTTCGGAGCGATGCAATGAAGCATAAAGATCCGATGTTTCAATGAACCCCAGAATGTCTGCACGACTCCAGTGCTGATCGACCAGGCGAATACCGGGATGATCAGCAATTGCTTTTATGAGCGCTTGCTTTTCGGGTGAATCAGCACCTGCATTGGCTTTGAGTACCAAATAAGCATCATCAATTCCGCTAAATGCCTGTTTGAATGCGGCGATTAATCCCAGCGGATTTTTGCGTTCCATCGCGCTACCAAAACTGAAAATGCTGGAGACCAGAAACGCGTGTTGGGGAATATCCAAACGCGCGCGCATGTAGGTGGTAGTGGGCGCAATTGTCACCGGATGGGTTGCAGTAAGCACAGGGTAATCGGTGTAGCGCTGAATAACCCGCGTCGTAAAATTCGATGGCGTTATGATCGCATTCATATAGCGAATTGCGCGTTGCCATTCCGCAGGTATTGCCTCCAGTTCCCACGCCCAATAGCCGATATTAAAAGTCGTTTTAAAATTGGCGATGCCCATTTGCACGATAACCGGCGGCAACATGGGTGGATTAAGGTGATATATTCGGCAATTGATTTCGCTATTCTGGATTGTGTCAGGCCAGTGCCACTCCAACTCTTGCGGTTTACGAAAAAAATTTTCCACGCTGGTACATTTCACGCGGTAGCCGTCACCGGCTAATTGTTGCGCACACAAACGGGCAGATTCGCCAATACCGGAAATACTGTGAAAAAAACCAATCACTTCAATACAGAGCCTGGCTTCATCGGCTAAGGGGCGCTTGCTCTTGGGTATCATTCGTTGCAATACCTGAGCGCGAAATTGGCGATAGAATTGGCGCAGTTGCTGTTTCATGGTGGTCACCCCATGTGTTCCGGTGTTGAATAAATGATGTAATGACAGTTGCACTTAGTGCAAGCGCAGCCATCCTTGCAGGCGCATTAATGCAGGAGAGAATTTTGCGGGAGCAATACTCAATCCTTCGTGTAAAAAGTTTTTGGTCTCACCGCGAAATACCAGTAACCCTAACAACAAATACACTACACCACCGGTAAAGCAGATAGCGATAATGTGCAGTGTGTCGGGTAGCGCAGCGGGGAGTTCTGCTTTAACGACTAAACAGACTGCCAGCATAATGGCCGATGCAAGATAGCTTGGCCAAAGCACCTGAAAAATCGTCGCAAAACGGCAGCCGAATACGCGGCAAAACAACAGCATATTGATGATGCCCATCGCATAATTAATCGCGATATATGCGCTGGCGGCGTAATTGAGTCCGTGCGGAATCGCAATATATCCCACCACGAGTGTGATCAATAGCATCAATAAATTGCTGCACATTACCCATTTGGATTTGCCTTGTGCGCTGAGTGCGGTATTAACTTGCAAACGTACCATGAGCGGGGCTGAGCCAATCGCCAACATGCTCATCAGTACACCGCTTGCATGCCATTTTTCACCAAAGATTAAGGCGATAAATTCTGCCGCGACTACGGCAGTTCCAAAAAAAATCGGCACGATTAAAAAACTGCTCATGCGAATAATACGCAAACATGCCTCAGCGCGAGCGAGTCTTTCATTGAGCCGTGCGAGCGTGGGGAAAACGGTTTGCTCCATGGGGCGGATAATGATGTCTTGCAGAATAAAGAGCGCGCGTCCTGCAATACGGTAAATGCCGAGTGCGACAGGCCCGAGTAAAATACCCACCATAAATTCCAGCAGAGTGTTACACAGGGTGCTGATAAAATTGGCGAGCATCATGGGCGCGGAAAAGCCTAGCGATTCACGGGCAAATACGAGCGAGAAATGCAGCCCTGGCCACCAGCGTGCGTAAAAAAACGTGATCAGCGTGCTAAGCACCTGCCCGGTGAGCTGTTGTGCAACCAGTGCCCATACGCCATAACCTTGCAGTGCCAGCGTAACGCCAACGGCGCCGGAAATACTGCTTGCCAGAATGCTGCGCAGTGCGATGACCTTAAAGCGAAATTCACGCCGCAATTTTCCTTCATGTACGATTTGTATGGCTTCAATAATAAACATGAACGAAAGCACTTGCAGAATAGGCGCTGCGGCCGGGTCATAAAATACTGTGGCGAGCTTTGCGCCCACAAAATAAATCAGCAGGGTTAAACTGATTCCGTAACATAATGTGATGTAAAAACAGGTAGATGCATAGGCGTGATCCCAGTCTTTGCGCTGCACTATGGCAAAGGTAATGCCGCCGTTGACGATAACTTTTCCCGCTTCAACCACCAGAATCGCCAAGACCACGAGGCCGATTTCATTGGGCGATAAAATTCGCGAGATAATAATGAACACTAAAAAACTCACCAGACTCATGCCACTTGCAGCGAGGCTCATCCAGGCGGTGCTACTACTTAATTGACGCTTTAAACTCATGGGTAACCTGATGACCAGTGGTGAACAAGGTGAATAATGCGATTAACCTTTTGTTATTGGTTGTGTGGCGATCTGGCGAGCGTTTTTCCCTGCTGTAAACAGAGCCGCAAAAACACCGCGATATCGAGCGTGTAACGGCGTAACAGGCGCGAAGGTTCGAGGCACAAGCGATAAAACCATTCCATGCGCAGCCGCTGGACCAATGCAGGCGCGCGCGCTTTATCACCCGCAAGAAAATCGAGCAAAGCGCCGACACCAATCAATACCTGCGCATTAATTTGCGGGCGGTGCTGCAAAATCCATTGTTCTTGGTAGGGATTGCCCATCGCAACTAGTACCACGTTTGCCTCGCACGAATTGATGTCATCAATAACGGCCTGTGAATCTTTTGCTTCGTCATATCCATTGCGC
>CAIOHY010000632.1 GCA_903858205.1 uncultured Cellvibrio sp. | reverse complement strand
CGCAAACAAAATCAGTGCATTTACGCAAACGGTCGCGCTCGCACAGAAAAAACGGTATTGCGAGATTGTAAAAGCCTATTTGGATACAGTGCCGGCCAATTTACGCGGTGGAATTAGTGTATGGGGCACCACCGATGCCAATACCTGGCTGGACGATTTATACCGGACTCAGTTCGACAACCAAAAAATTTCCTGGCCACTGTTATTCGACAGCAGTTACAACGACAAACCCGCACTGCGCGGTTTTGCCGACGCACTGCAAGGCACCGCTTGCACTAATTTGTGATCACCCGCATTCAACATAGACTAGCTGTTAAAATCATTTAATAACCACCAGCTGTAGAGAAGTCGTCGAATGAAAATTGTTGATGCAAAAGTGATTGTGACCTGCCCCGGCAGAAACTTTGTCACGCTGAAGATCACCACTGATCAAGGCGTTTATGGCATCGGCGATGCTACCCTTAATGGCCGCGAAAAAAGCGTCGTATCTTATCTGGAAGATTATTTAATCCCCGCGTTAATTGGGCGCGATCCGCAACAAATTGAAGATATTTGGCAATTTTTTTATCGCGGCGCTTATTGGCGTCGCGGGCCAGTAGGCATGACGGCACTTGCGGCGATTGACGTTGCACTCTGGGACATTAAAGCCAAACTGGCGAATATGCCGCTCTACCAATTGCTCGGAGGAAAAAGCCGCGAGCGGATCCTGACTTACACCCACGCCAACGGTAAAGATCTCGACTCTACTCTCGATGCGGTGCGCAAAGCGAAAGAAAAAGGCTATCAGGCCATTCGTGTGCAATGCGGTATTCCGGGTATCGAAAAAACCTACGGTGTTGCTAAAAACGAAAAAAGTTATGAACCGGCCGACTCAGATTTACCCTCAACTGAAATTTGGTCTACCGAAAAATATTTGAATTTTATTCCAGAAGTTTTCGCCCAAGTGCGCAAAGAATTTGGCAGTGAGATTCATCTGCTGCACGATGTGCATCACCGCTTAACACCGATTGAAGCCGCGCGTTTAGGGAAAGATCTTGAACCCTATCGCTTGTTTTGGATGGAAGATGCAGTACCGGCCGAAAATCAGGAATCGTTTAAATTAATTCGCCAACACACCACTACGCCACTAGCAGTGGGTGAAGTATTTAATTCGATTCACGACTGCCGCGAACTTATCCAGAACCAACTGATAGATTACATCCGCACAACTATTGTTCACGCCGGCGGCATCAGCCATGTACGCCGCATTGCCGATTTTGCCAGTTTGTTTCATGTGCGCACTGGCTTCCACGGCGCGACGGATTTATCGCCCGTGTGCATGGGCGCCGCGCTGCATTTTGATTATTGGGTACCCAACTTTGGTATTCAGGAGCATATGGCGCACAGCGCGCAAATGGATGAAGTCTTCCCGCACGCCTATCAATTTGACCGGGGCTTTTTTACACCGGGCGATGCTCCCGGCCACGGTGTTGATATCGATGAACAGCTCGCAGCGAAATATCCGTACAAACGCGCCTGCTTGCCCGTGAATCGGTTGGAAGACGGAACCCTCTGGCACTGGTAATATCCGGGTTGGCACGATTGAAACAACACAACCCATAACGAGACAATAACTATGACAAACCAACACCAATTCCTGATCGCCGGAGTTATCGCTGGCAGTTTGTTCATCACTGGTTGCCAGGATAAATCCCCGACCGACACGACAGCAGAAACGGCGGCAAGCTCGGTCGCTGCAGCACCGCCGCCCACTCCAGCAGACCCTGCGCTATTTTTAAATCAACCGCTCGTCAGCGAGATTTACACTGCCGATCCATCCGCCCATGTATTTAACGGAAAAATCTACGTCTACCCATCGCACGATATTGAATCCGGCATCACAACCGATGGCGAAGGCGATAAATTTGATATGAAAGACTATCGTGTCCTGTCGATGGACAGCCTGGGCGGCCCCGTAACCCTGCACGATGAAGCCTTAAAACTTGCAGACGTACCCTGGGCAAGCCGCCAATTATGGGCGCCCGATGCAGCAGAAAAAGACGGTAAATTCTTTTTGTATTTCCCTGCGAAAAACAAAGACGGCATTTTCCAAATCGGCGCAGCCACCAGCGACTCACCGACCGGCCCATTCAAAGCCGAGCCAGAACCCATCAAAGGTAGCTTCAGTGTGGACCCGGCCGTCTTTAAAGATGACGATGGTGCTTACTACATGTATTTCGGCGGCATCTGGGGCGGCCAATTACAACGCTGGGCGACTGGCAGCTATGTTGCCGAAGACAAATATCCCGCCAGCAACGAACCCGCCTACAGCCCCAAAATTGCACGCATGAGCGATGACCTGCTGCAATTTGCCGAACCGCCAAAAGATGTACAAATAATCGATGGCGGCGGTGTTCCACTGCTAGGCACCGATACCAATCGCCGTTTTTTTGAAGCGGCTTGGGTCCACAAATTCAACGGCAAATATTATTTGTCCTACTCCACTGGCGACACCCACTACATCGCCTACGCGATTGGCGAGACCCCCTACGGCCCCTTCACCTACAAAGGCATAGTGTTAACACCGGTAATGGGCTGGACCAGTCACCACTCAATCGTAAAACACAACGACAAATGGTATTTGTTCTACCACGACACCCAACTCTCCGGCGGCCAAGACCACTTGCGCAACGTGAAAGCGACCGAACTAATCCACAATGACGACGGCAGCATTCAAACAGTGGATGCGTATTTGGATTGATTTGTTTTGCAGAAATTAAAAAGCCCGATCAGTTTTTCTGATCGGGCTTTCTATATTTACACCACTCTCAATACTATCGCTCATGGATGAAATTGCACCGACAGGCTTTCTGTAATTTCCAGCACCGGAAACCCTCCTGTGTTTCCACGTTATAGAACACTTCTTTAACGTTTTTATAGGTAACGCCGGCGTTAAATTTTTCATCGTCGAATTGACTTTTGTCATGCCAGGGTGAATATTATTTGCACGCCATAAAAGTCATATTAATGGCTGCTAAACCCCAATAATAACTATCCCACGAGATAAAATTATGCATGCCCTAATAAAACCCTGGCTCAAATTATTGCCATCGATTGCCTTTATCTGCTTTGCCGCTCCACTAACCAGCCATGCGCAAGATACGCTGAATCCCAATTATTTTTATTTGGTCAAAGGCGAATTAATCGGCCGTAGCATTTCCGTTGGCGATCCCAGCAACTGGTCCACGATGGTACAAGGGCGTACAGGTGAATCGGCAGGAGGGAAAATTAAGGTAGCTCCGACCGATTTCAAAGCAACTGGTGATGCGATACAACTGACTTGGGCAGCGCGCAAAAAAGTGGTCGGCAATTTCGGGTTGTATGGCAACACAATCGACCTAACAAAGTTTAAAGATGCAGCCTCACTGACTATCGATATGCGTGTCGACGTGAGACCCGATAAAGACGTGAAAATTGGACTGGATTGCGGCTATCCGTGTCGCGCTGATATCACCATTAACGGCATGATCAAAAAGATGCCCAAAGGTGAATGGTTTTCGCTACCGTTACCACTCAATTGTTTCAAAAGTGACAACTTTGATTTGAGTAAAATCAACGGGCCTTTTACCATCAGTACCGAGGGTAAATTTACTCTGAGCGTTACCAATATCCGCTTGGAAAAGTTACCAGAAGGTGACAAAGGTTGTGCAGCAGAGCAATAGCCGAACAAAAAAAGTGCACCAAAAAAAACAGTTGAGTCGAATTTATTGTCGATTCAACTGTGCAAAATTCCTTTTTATAACATGACGCCTCAGGGCTAACCCACCTGTTATTACCACTTGGCAGTTTTGCGTAAGAAACAAAACCACTTTTCCGCTTTATGTCCCCTTCGCGATAGCGCTAGACACCTTTTATAAAGGCGAACTCTATGACGCGATTCTTTTCTTCGACGACGGCGGCGTGAACTACGAAGACGACAACCACGACGATCTGCTTATCGGCATAAAAGCCAAAGCAAATGTACCGGAATCATCTGCATTGATACTGATGTTAATGGGGCTAGCTGGGTTAGTTGTTGTGCGTAGAAAGAAGCTGTGACAATCGCCAGCCCAAAAACTAAACCCGGCGCTGCCGGGTTTGTTTTATTTGCGTCTTAACTTACTTTTGTCAGCCGCACAGTTGTCGAGAATGTGTTGCGAGTGCGTTGACATGGAAGCCACTGACTGATCGGTAACGCGATAAACACTGCTAAAAGGAGTTAGTTTAGGATACTCTATAAGCCAGTCGACAAATGAGCAATGAAAGCGGCAAAAAACTGACAGCACGCTTTCGCGCTGCAATTACACCACGATAAAAACGTATCACCGAAAGTAAAAGCCTATGCAATCAATTCCTGAAACAGACAAACTGACTCGCGATGAGTTTCTCAATCAAGTATTGCCCAGCAACAAACCACTGGTTATTCGCGGGCTGATAAAACACTGGCCGATTGTTAATGCTGCTCTAGATGGTGATGAAGCATTTTGTAATTATCTGCGCAGATTCGATTGCGGTTATGACCTAGATACTGTGACAGGCCCCAGCTCCATTCACGGGCGTATTTTTTACAATCTGGACATGAGTGGAATTAATTGCCGAACAAACAAAATGAAATTGGATGCTTCACTCAATTTCTTATTGCAACAGGGAAGAGAACAACCTGCACCATTGATAGCAATTCAGTCGTCCGTCATCGAACGCTGCCTGCCTGGGATGCAATTAGAAAACACACTACCGTTAGCCCCACCACAAGCACAACCTAGAATATGGATAGGCAATCAGAGCACAGTTGCTGCTCACTACGATCCATCAGAAAACATCGCTTGCTGTGTGGCGGGTAAGCGCAGATTCAAGCTGCTTCCACCTGAGCAGGTGAGCAACCTGTATATCGGCCCCTTTGAGCTAACCCCATCAGGACCAACGATTAGCATGGTCGACTTTAACGCGCCTGATTACGAAAAATTTCCACTATTTCGTACAGCTGAGGAAAACATGCTTACCGCAGATTTGTTTCCGGGGGACTGCATCTATATACCTTACCTGTGGTGGCACCACGTACAGGCAATGGCGCCGATAAATGCACTCATTAATTATTGGTGGAGTATTGAGACAGAAATGTTAGCCGATCCTCGCGGTGCCCTGCTGCACTCCATTATGTCGCTTCGTAATTTACCACCCAATTACCGCCAAGCGTGGAAAGCACAATTCGATCACTATGTATTTAACGAGAGTGACGCCAATCAGCATATTCCTGAGGAGCGCCAAGGGGTCTTAGGTAAACCCAATGCAGATTTATTAAAAGTATTACGCATGAGCTTATCCAAGTCCCTTAGCCGAAATTAACAACACTCAAGAATACTGACTGCCCGGAGACATGCAATTTGCGCGAATAAAGTCCGCATGCTTCGGCATAGTATTTATTCTGTTTTGAATACCTGATCTCACCTTTGTTAAACGCAAACGCAGCTCATCTTCGGAAATAGAATCCGCCACTGGATGATATCCTTCAGGCATAAATCCCTGTCCAGTCAGTACACTAAACCAGCTCGTTTCCTTAAAAAGCTCATATTGTCGCGCCATAACCTCACCGCGATGTTTAAATAGGTCCAACTTTTCTTGCAATGAATCAGGTATCGACATGTGTTTTACATAACGCCAAAACTCAGTGTCTTCACGCTCAGTAATTTTATAATGGGCAATCAAAAAATCTTTTATATTGTTGTATTCAAATTCCATTTCACGATTGAAGCGATTTAACAAATGCGGATTAAATTCGTCACGCGGAAACATTGCCAATAATTTTGATAACGTGAATTGCACCAAGTGAATACTAGTTGACTCTAAAGGCTCCAAAAAACCACTGGCCAAACCAACTGCGAGACAGTTTTTTTCCCAACACTTCTTACGCACACCCGTAGTAAAACTGATGAACTTCGGCTGCTTCAAAAGCTGCCCATCCAGATTATTTAATAACGTCTCAGCAGCCTGATCATCCGATATAAAGCTATTGCAGTAAACGTGGCCATTTCCGGTTCTATGCTGCAAAGGAATTCTCCACTGCCAACCTGCATCGCGCGCCGTAGCCCGGGTATAGGGCAGTAACTCGCCCGCACTCTCGCAAGGCGCAGCAACAGCGCGATTAACAGGCAACCAATGACTCCAATCCTCAAATCCAACTTGTAAGGCTTCTGATATTAAAAGCCCTTTAAAGCCAGAGCAATCAATGAAAAAATCGCCGGTTATTTCACGCTCATCATCAAGGTGCAGTGTTTCAATGTAGCCATTTTCCGAATTCAAACTAACCCGACTCACCTTTCCTTCAACACGCACAACGCCACGCGCCTCTGAAAATCTTCTCAAATAGGCTGCATATAAGCTGGCATCGAACTGAAATGCATAATTAATGCTTGGCATCAACCTAGGGCCAGTTTCATGCGCAGTACGCACAAACTTTAGCGATCTCGCAGCTTCGGTCTCCGCATTAAATTTAGCAGATTCAAGAGCACCACCTTGCCGTGCCCAACGCAACCAAAAGTGACTAAAACTGATACCATCCATGTCAACACCAAGCGATCCGAATGGATGGAAATAGCTGTGACCGACTCGCCGCCAATTGACAAATTCAATGCCCAATTTAAACGTTGCATTGGTTTCTCGCATAAATTCATTTTCGTCAATTCCAAGCACACTATTGAACATCGAGATCATCGGAATGGTCGCCTCACCCACACCAATCGTTCCAATTTGTTCCGATTCAACCAAGGTAATGTTGTGCGTCTGACAACCAATTACTTTAGACAACGCGGCTGCAGTCATCCAACCTGCAGTTCCTCCCCCAACAATGACTATGTTGCGAATTTCTTTTTTCATTTTTATAAACCGTAAATGTTGTCACTAGAATCAAAATTTATTTCAACGTGGGTCTGCATATCCGGCATACCACTGACCGTTGTCGCTATGTGCCGCAACAAGCGCTGAAATACATTCATTAATTCCTGCTCTGAAATATTATCCACCATAGGGCTGTAACTTGAAGGCGCAACGCCATGCCCCAAGAACAAAGCCGTCCAATTGCTCTCTTGAAACGTTTGATTGTGACGCATTGCCACTTTTCCGCGGCTAGAAAATAAATTTAACTTTTCACGCAACTCTTGCGGGATTTCACCTTGGCGAGCGCGATCCCAGAACAATTCTCCGTACCGCTTATTTAAACGATAGTGTGCCAACTGAAAATTTCGTACATCTTCTGCGTGCGCTCGAAAACGTTGATTGAACGTTGTTGATTCAGGCATCTGCTCGCTATCGACAGGCAACAGCACGCGCAGCAATGTCAGCCCCACATGCAGCATATGCATTTGTGTTGCATCCAGATAATCCAGCGCAGCAGCTGAATCCCCTAAGGCAATGCAATTGCCCACCCAAGGACTTTTATGCATACCTGTTTTCACCGGCACATCGATTATATCGCGCAACTTTATCCCTGATAGCACGCATGCCTTTTCCGCCACATCCGCGGCATTAGTCATAGAGCTGGAGTAGAGCGCTCTCACACCAGTACGATTGAGCAATGGATACAAACCCATCCAGCCTTCAGCAAACGCCTGGTTCTGGCTAAACGATGGAAACGGAGATAGTGGCGGTGCGGATGCGGTAATCATTCGATCACAAGGGAACAAGTGCCCCCATGATTCGTACTCACTGCCCGGCAAAGAGCCAATCAACGCAGCTTCTGCACCTGAGGCATCAATAAACAAATCAGATTCAATTATCTGCCCATCAACCAGCTCTACCGAACTGATTGTGCCTTCAGCTTGATTGACCTTGTGTATATCGCCTCGAACGTGGGTAACGCCAGCCTTCAACGCCAAACGGCCGATGGCACTTAAATACTCTAGCGCTCCCAAATGGTAGCCATAAGTTGCCTGCGCCAAAGGCCCTTGGGCCTCTTCAAATGCCAAAAATTTTCCCTGCTTTGCGGCAGCGGCTCCTACTGAAAATTCTTCAACGGCAACATTCATTCCCTGCGAGCGCGCTTTTAACCAGCATTGAATGAACTCAACGCCAGAGATACTTACGCCAAAAGTGTCATAGGCATGTAAAAATGGCGCAGCCGCTCCACTCCAACTTGAAAAACGCTGAGCCAGCACAGGCAGCCCCTTGCTCGTTTTCAATAATGCTCGCTCATCCTGCAGGCCCATCAATTCGTGCAAATTGCGCTGCGTTGGCAGTACAGTAAAAAAATCCCCCTCATGTAAATGGCTAGGCAATTCAATCAACTGTACTTGAACTGACGTTTTGGCCAAATGCAATTTCAACATTAGGGCGGAGATCCAAGCGTCCGCATCACGACCAATAATCGTTATTTTTTGGATAGGTCTAGCCACAAAAACACCCCACTATTTGCGGAAAGGGCAGTAATCTGCAATGAAATCTCTATGCGATGGCATCAGATTAACTCTCGCTCGAATTTTACTAGCCAAAGTATCCATTTGATATCGCGCATCGGAAAGCGGCAGATTGTTCGCAAAGGGATCTGTAGCTGCTTGGCTAAGCCCTTGCCCTATATAAACAGCCTGCCAGCTCGCTAAATTAAATAAGCCAAAACTGAAACTATCCACATAACCTCGCCACCTAAACAGCTCTATTTTTTGAGCGAGCGATTCAGGAATGGGCATGCTACGGCAATAGCGCCATAATTCCGAATCATCACGTTGATTTAAGTGATAATGCAAAATTAAAAAATCTTTAATCCTTGAATATTCCATATCCATGAGGCGATTAAATTCCGCACTTAAAGTCACGTCGGTTTTGTGCTTTGGAAAGAGCTTTAACAAATTCGTAATTGCTACTTGAATTAGATAAATACTTGTAGACTCTAGCGGTTCCAAAAACCCGCTGGATAAACCAATCGCAATGCAGTTCTTCTCCCAAGCAGAATAATAACGCCCTGCTTTAAATCTAATTAATCGAGGGTCACTTAATGCAGGAGCTTCTAAATTCCGCAGCAAACACGCTGCTGCCTCATCCTCACTAATAAATTGACTCGAAAACACATAGCCATTACCCATTCTATGCTGCAATGGAATACGCCATTGCCACCCAGCCTCATGCGCGATTGAGCGAGTATAAGGGAGCAATGCTTGACCTGATTCACTCGCCACTGCCCATGCACGATCACACACCAACCACGGCGACCAATCCTCAAAAGGTACTTTTAATGTTTGCCCCAAGAGCAATGACCGAAAGCCTGAGCAATCAATAAAGTAATCGCCTTTAATCTCCTGATTCGACGCCAGCATCAACGACTGAATATTGCCATTGTCCGGATGCGTACTGACAGAATTCACAACTCCTTCAATTCTTTCGACACCTGATTTTTCTGCTATATGCCGCAAATATGCTGCATATAGACCTGCATCAAAGTGATATGCATAAGAGTAGGTGGAATTTACTTCCCCGAAAGAATCAACAGGAAAATCAAATTTATGATTTCGGCATGCCTGCACAGCATAGGAATAGGCCTCTAAGGATTCACCAGTATTAGCTCTAGCCCACTGCTGGTGAAACTCAACACCACCCATAGACTGACCGAAGGCACCAAAGGGATGAATATATGAATTTCCGCGCTGTCCCCAATTAGAAAACTCAATACCTAACTTAAACGTAGCAGCGGTTTTGCTCATCATATCGGCTTCATTGATGCCAATAAGATCATTGAATTCTTTCAGCTGAGGGAGTGTTGCCTCCCCAACGCCTACGGTTGAAATATCGTCCGACTCCACCAATCGGACAGAGCAGATATTGGGAGCTAATCGCGCGAGAGCTGCGGCACACATCCAACCCGCAGTCCCACCACCAAGGATAACAATTTCAATTTTCTTAAACATGTACCCCCCAAATAAAAAATGCGCTGCTAGTACTAGCAGCGCATTTTTTTAACACCGTTTTTATTAGTATTCCAATTTCACGCCCAAAGTGAAGCGGCGATCGTTTTGGATAAATCCATAAGGAACACGCTTCCCTCCATCTGTATCATTGGTAACCTGCATGGTGGTGACCGTCTCTTCATTTAACAGATTTGATCCGGAAAAAGTGATTGCGATATTGTCATTGAAGTTGTATTTGATAGAACCATCAACTTGACCCGTGTCCTCTGTCCAGACTGGGCGAAGAGTACAGCAATCTACAGCGGTCACAAGATACTCCGAACGCCAATTATATGCCAAACGGAATGCCCAATCACCCTTCTCATACATTCCTACCAAGTTAGCCCCGTGATCTGACAAACCCTCCAAACGATCGACACTAATTAAATCTGACTGGCGACCACCACTACCTGTTGTAGTAGAGTCTTTATCACCATTATCCAAATTATTGGTGTTGGAGTTATTTATACCGTCATTATAAATCCTGGTGTAGTTTACTTGCACACCCAAACCATCAAAGGGTGCTGGTAACATATCAAAGAAAGTTTGATATGCAATTTCGAAGCCCTTGATTGAAGCACCATCACCATTAATTGGGCCCGTCATTTGCGCCACTTCAGTTACACCATTGCTGGTGAATTCGCGCTCATAAGAACCCGATTGAATGTAATTATCAAATTGTTTGTAGAAAACAGTGCCCGTCAGAGACCCGACATCGGACCAATAATGTTCTACTGCTATATCAATCTGATTGGCTTCGATTGGCTTCAAGAATGGGTTCTGAGAAGAACCAGCCAAACGCATTTCCACACCAGTAACCTCACCTGTTACCGGGTCGCGAATCCAGCCTGGCTCGTTTATGGTGTTAGGAAATTTAGCTCCAACACTGACGTAATTTTTCATGTACCCGATATCTGGGCGAGCCATTGCTCTCGACAGCGCCAGACGCGCCAACCACTCATCGTTAAGATCGACTTTAAGGTTGAAACTTGGCAATACATTGGTGTGGCTTGCTGTGGCGGTATTTGGATTAGTGGTTCCAACATCTGGAGTCGTAGCATTCAAGAAGGCTTTCTGGTCGGCAGACAAAACACAACCGAATGACCTGAAAGTAACTGATTGCAAGTCAGGAATACCATCCCCGTTTGTATCATCAGGAATGTTGTCGCCATTGGCATCAACAGGAAGATTTCTCGTTTCAGTTCTGCAACCCGAATCTAGAGCTGAAATTCCCGGTAAATCTTCAGAGCCCGCACTCTCGTTATCGGTTTTGACAACACGAACCCCAAGATTGCCAGAGACTGGAAAGCCGAACAATTGAGCCTGATCGCCACCATAGTTTACTTGAATATAGGCCGCTTGGGTTTCCTCGGAAACATCTACGATTTCACTCGGACGATAACAACTACCAGCCACTTCATCTATGCGCCTGCCTTTATTGGAGCAAATCGGATCCCATTCGGACTTACCCACCAGCCCCAAATTATCAGCGCCAAACTTGGCCATTTGGCTTTGGTCTTTTAACCAATCCATATTGAAGAACTGAAACTTG